>NZ_JAIBFH010000011.1 GCF_019459675.1 Arenimonas sp. | reverse complement strand
CCAAGATCGCCGCCAAGCTGGCCGTGGGCTACACGCTGGACGAGCTTCGCAACGACATCACGGGCGGCGCCACGCCGGCTTCGTTCGAGCCTGCGATCGACTACGTAGTGACCAAGATCCCGCGCTTCGCGTTCGAGAAGTTCCCGACCGCCGACGCCCGCCTCACCCCCCAGATGAAGTCGGTGGGCGAGGTGATGGCGATTGGCCGCACGTTCCAGGAGTCGATGCAGAAGGCCCTGCGCGGGCTGGAGACCGGCAAGGTTGGTTTCGACCCCACCGGCGCGGCCGCCGACGGCGAGGAAGGCCTGCTGCGGATCAGGCGCGAGCTCAAGGAGCCCGGGCCGGAGCGCCTGTTCCAGGTGGCCGAGGCCTTCCGCGCCGGCCTGACGGTGGAGGACGTGTACGGCCTGAGCTTCATCGACCCGTGGTTCCTGGACCAGATCGAAGAAATCGTCGCCACCGAGAAGGACGTGGCCGCCGCCGGCCTGCCGGCGCTGGATGCCGCGCGCCTGCGTGAACTCAAGCGCATGGGCTTCGCCGACGCGCGCCTGGCCCAGCTGGCCGGCACCGATGAATCTGCGGTGCGCGCCCTGCGCCGGGCTTTCGGCGTGCGCCCGGTCTACAAGCGGGTGGACAGCTGCGCCGCCGAGTTCGCCACGTCCACCGCCTACCTGTATTCGACCTACGAGGACGAGTGCGAGGCCATGCCCAGCACCCGCGACAAGATCATGGTGCTGGGCGGCGGTCCCAACCGCATCGGCCAGGGCATCGAGTTCGACTACTGCTGCGTGCATGCGTCGCTGGCGCTGCGCGAGGACGGCTATGAAACCATCATGGTCAACTGCAACCCCGAAACCGTGTCCACCGACTACGACACCTCCGACCGCCTGTACTTCGAGCCGGTGACGCTGGAAGACGTGCTGGAGATCGTGGAGGTCGAGAAGCCCAAGGGCGTGATCGTGCAGTACGGCGGCCAGACCCCGCTCAAGCTGTCGCGTGCGCTGGAGGCCGCCGGCGTGCCCATCATCGGCACCAGCCCCGACAGCATCGACCTGGCCGAGGACCGCGAGCGGTTCCAGAAGCTGGTGGAGGAACTGGGCCTGCTGCAGCCGCCCAACCGCACCGCGCGCAACGCCGAGCAGGCGATCACCCTGGCCAACCAGATCGGCTACCCGCTGGTGGTGCGCCCGAGCTACGTGCTGGGCGGCCGGGCGATGGAAGTGGTGTATTCCGACGCCGACCTGTCGCGCTACATCCGCGAGGCGGTGCAGGTGTCGAACGATTCCCCCGTGCTGCTCGACAGCTTCCTGGACAACGCCGTGGAAGTGGACGTTGACGTGATCGCCGACGCACAGGGCAACGTGCTGATCGGCGGCATCATGGAGCACATCGAGGAAGCCGGCGTGCACTCGGGCGACTCGTCGTGCTCGCTGCCGCCGTATACGCTGTCGGCCGCCACCCAGGACAAGCTGCGCGTGCAGGTGACCCAGCTGGCGCGCGCGCTCAAGGTGATCGGCCTGATGAACACCCAGTTCGCGATCCAGACCGACGGCGAAGGCGTGGAAACCATCTTCCTGCTGGAAGTGAACCCGCGCGCGTCGCGCACGGTGCCGTTCGTGTCCAAGGCCATCGGGGTCCCGCTGGCCAAGATCGCCGCGCGCTGCATGGCCGGCAAGAGCCTGGCCGAGCAGGGCGCCACCAGGGAAATCATTCCCGGGTATTTCTCGGTGAAGGAAGCCATCTTCCCGTTCGCCAAGTTCCAGGGCGTGGACCCGATCCTGGGGCCGGAAATGCGCTCCACCGGCGAAGTGATGGGCGTGGGCCGCACCTTCGCCGAGGCCTTCGGCCGCGCCGAGGAGGCCGCGAACATCAAGTCGCCGTCGCCCGGCAAGGCTTTCGTGTCGGTGCGTGATCCCGACAAGAAGCGGCTGCTGCCGGTGGCCCATGACCTGATCGAGCGCGGCTACACCCTGGTGGCCACCGAAGGCACGGCCAAATTCCTCAACGGCGAAGGCATCACCTGCGAGCGCATCAACAAGGTGATCGAGGGCCGTCCGCACATCGTCGACCTGATCAAGAACGGCGAGATCTGCTACATCATCAACACCACCGAGGGCAAACAGGCCATTGCCGACTCGTTCTCGATCCGGCGCGAGGCGCTGCAGCACCGCCTCACGTATTCCACCACCATCCCGGGCGCACGCGCCCTGATCCGCGCCACCGACACCCGCGGCAACCCGCGCGTGTGGTCGCTGCAGGAACTGCACAAGGAATTGCACGGATGACCGCGATTGCACCGCTTACCCTCAAGGGCGCCCAGCGCCTGCGCGACGAGCTTGAACATCTCAAGACAGTCAAGCGACCGGCCGTGATCGCCGCCATCGCCGAAGCCCGCGCCCACGGCGACCTGAAGGAAAACGCCGAGTACCATGCCGCCCGTGAGCAGCAGGGGTTCATCGAAGGCCGCATCCAGGAGCTCGAGTTCGTGCTGTCGCACTGCCAGCTGATCGACGTGGCCAGCCTCAACGCCGGTACCCGCGTGGTGTTCGGCGCCACGGTGGAACTGGCCGACTGCGACTCGGGCGACGAGGTCACCTACCAGATTGTTGGCGACCTGGAATCGGACATCAAGCGCGGCCTGATCTCGATCTCGTCGCCGCTGTCGCGCGCGCTCATCGGCAAGCATGAAGGCGACACCGTCACCATCCTGGCGCCAGCGGGCGATCGCGACTACGACATCATCGCCGTGCGTTACGACGGCTGATCGCGGCCCATGGTTTCGCCCGCCGCCGCGACGCCGCCCGCCCTTTGCGTCCTGCTGTCCGAGCGGCGGCGCTTCGCCGGCCAGCCGGTGGGCGCTGAAACGGGCAGGTTCCTTGCCCGCGCAGACCGCCCGGCCGACGCCGAGCCGGGCGAGAAAGCCCAGCTGCTGCGCCATTTCGACCTGCTGCCGCGCGGCTGGCCCATGGCGGCCATCACCCGCCAGCGCGACGCCGGCGACGCGGTGCTGCACCGGTGGCTGCGCGCCGACCCCGCCCACGTGCGCCCGGACATGAACGGTGCCCGGGTGCTGGCGATCGGCGAGCTGGGCCTGAGTGCCGAAGAGGCCCAGGCACTGCTGGCGCCGCTGCGGCCCCTGTTCGGCGACCTGGGCTTCCAGCTGTCGGCGCCGGTGCCGTCGCGCTGGTACGTGGCGCTGCCCGTTGAATCCAGGCTGCCGCCGTTTTCGGCGCCCGACGCGGTGCTGGGCGACGACCTGTTCGCACACCTGCCCGACGGCCCCGAGGGGCGCCGGTGGCGCGCGCTGCTCAACGAAGCGCAGGTGATCCTGCACAACCACCCGGTGAACGAGCTGCGCACGAAGGCGGGCAAGCCTGCCGTCAACAGCCTCTGCTTCTGGGGCGCAGGCCGACTGCCCGACCACGTGCGCAGCGTGTTCACGGCCGTCGCCAGCCAGGAGCCCGAGCTGCTTTCGCTGGCGCAGCTGGCCGGCATACGCGGCACCGACGATGGCCCCCAGCTGCTGGACCTGCGCCAGGTCCGCGACTGGTCGGCGGTGGAACAGCGCCTGCTGCCGGGCCTGAGGGAGCTGGGCCGCGACGAAATGGTGCTCGATTTCGCCGACGGCGCGCGCTTTTCGCTCCGCGCCGCCCAGCGCTGGCGCTGGTGGCGGCGGCCCCTGGCCAGGCTGGCGTGAGGTCCGCCGCAGTCCGGATACGGCGGCGCGAGGTTCCCCCGCACGGCCCCTGGCCCGACAGCGTGTCGCCGGCACTGCAGCGCATCTATGCCGCGCGCGGCGTCTGCACGCCGGCCGAAGGCGAGCTGAAGCTGGCGCGCCTGCTGCCGCCCGACGCCCTGGGCCAGCTGTCGGAAGCGGCGGAGCTGTTGGCCCGGGCCATCGCCGGCCACAAGCACATCATCGTGGTGGGCGATTTCGACTGCGACGGTGCCACCGGCACGGCGGTGGCGGTGCGCGGGCTGCGGCTTCTGGGCGCCACGCGCGTGGGCTACCAGGTGCCGCACCGCGTGACCCACGGTTATGGTCTGTCGCCGGCGCTGGTGGAGCACCTGGACGCGTTCGCGCCCGACCTGGTCTTGACGGTGGACAGCGGCATCGCCTGCCACGCCGGTGTCGCCGCGGCCAAGGCGCGCGGTTGGCAGGTGCTGGTCACCGACCACCACCTGCCCGGCGAAACGCTTCCCGGGGCGGATGTCATCGTCAATCCCAACCTGGGCGGCGACGCCTTTCCCAGCAAGGCGCTGGCGGGCGTGGGCGTGGTGTTCTACCTGCTGCTGGCGCTGCGCCGCCATCTGCGCGACGCCGGAGCCTTCGCCGCTGGCGAACCGGACCTGTCGTCGCTGCTGGACCTGGTGGCCGTGGGCACCGTCGCCGACCTGGTGCCGCTGGACTACAACAACCGCCTGCTGGTGTCGGCCGGACTGCGCCGCCTGCGCCAGGGCCAGTGCCAGCCGGGGCTGCAGGCGCTGGCCGAACTGGCGGGCAAGGACCTGTCGCAGCTCACCGCCAGCGACATCGGCTTTGGCATCGCGCCCCGCCTGAACGCCGCGGGCCGGCTGGAAGACATGGCGCTGGGCATCGAATGCCTGCTGTGCGACGACCCCGCGCGCGCCCGCGAGCTGGCCAGCGTGCTCGACCGCATCAACGGCGAGCGCAAAGGCATCCAGCAGCAGATGGTGGATGACGCCGAAGCGCTGGTGGCCGCCGTTCCCCTCGACGATGACTGCCTGCCGCCGGTGCTGTGCCTGCGCGACGACGGCTGGCACCCCGGCGTGGTGGGCCTGGTGGCATCGCGGCTCAAGGACCGCTGGTACCGGCCGGTGTTCGCTTTCGCGCCGTCCGAGCCGGGCAGCCACCTGCTCAAGGGATCCGCGCGCTCCATCCCCGGGCTGCACATCCGCGACGTGCTGGCGGCGGTGGATGCGCGCAATCCGGGCCTGGTGGAGCGCTTCGGCGGCCACGCCATGGCGGCAGGACTGAGCCTGGCGGCCGACCACTTCGATCGCTTCCGGGCGGCCGTCGAGGCCCAGGTCGCGACGATGCTGACACCCGAGCAGCTGCGCTCGGAGCTCTACAGCGACGGCGAACTGACGGCCGGCGAACTCGGCCGCCCCCTGGCCGAACAGCTGCGGCTGGCCGGCCCCTGGGGCCAGGGGTTCCCCGAGCCGCTGTTCGACGGCGTGTTCAAAGTGCTGCAGTGGCGCCAGATCGGCGAGCGCCACCTCAAGCTCAGCCTGATCTCGGAGCAGGGCGGGGCACCGCTGTCGGCGATCCAGTTCGGCGGCTGGACCGGCGCGGCGCCGTCCGCGCGCATCCACGCCGCCTACCAGCTCGAACTCGACGACTGGGGCGGCCGGCGCAGCGTGCAGCTGCTGGTGCGCCACTGGCTGCCTGCCGACTGAGCGCGGCGCCAACCGCGGCGCGTGCGGTATCATTGCCGACCGATCCAAGCCACTGCGGAAGACCCATGGAACTCAGTCCCATCCGCCAGCGAATCGCCGACCTCAAGGGTCGGCTGGATTCGCTCAGGGGGTATCTTTGACTTCGACATCAAGGTCGAGCGTCTCGAAGAAGTAAACCGGGAGCTCGAAAGCCCCGATGTCTGGAACAACGCCGAGCACGCCCAGGCCCTGGGCCGCGAGCGCTCGTCGCTGGAGAAAGTCGTCAACGGCATCCGTTCGCTCACCGACAACCTGGTCGGCGGCAACGAGCTGATCGACCTGGCCGAGATGGAGGACGACGCCGACACGGTCGCCGCCGTGGTCGAGGACGTCGAGAAGACCGCCAAGGAAGTCGAGCAGCTCGAGTTCCGGCGCATGTTCTCCGGCAAGATGGACGCCAACAACGCCTTCGTGGACATCCAGGCCGGCGCCGGCGGCACCGAAGCCCAGGACTGGGCCGAGATCCTGCTGCGCATGTACCTGCGCTGGTGCGAATCGCGCGGCTGGAAAACCGAGCTGATGGAAGTCAGCGGCGGCGACGTCGCCGGCATCAAATCGGCCACGTTCCGGGTCGAGGGCGAATACGCCTATGGCTGGCTCAAGACCGAGACCGGCGTGCACCGCCTGGTGCGCAAGTCGCCGTTCGACTCCGACAACCGCCGCCACACCAGCTTCACTTCGCTGTTCGTGTCGCCCGAAGTGGATGACAACATCGACATCGTCATCAACCCGGCCGACCTGCGCACCGACGTGTACCGGTCGTCCGGCGCCGGCGGCCAGCACGTGAACAAGACCGAGTCGGCGGTGCGCATCACGCACATCCCCACCAACATCGTGGTGGCCTGCCAGAACGGCCGCAGCCAGCACCAGAACCGCGCCACCGCCATGCAGATGCTGGCCGCCAAGCTCTACGAGCTCGAGGTGCAGAAGCGCAATACTGAAAAGGACGCGGTGGAAGCCACCAAGTCCGAGATCGGCTGGGGCAGCCAGATCCGCAACTACGTGCTGGACCAGAGCCGCATCAAGGACCTGCGCACGGGCATCGAGCGCTCGGACACCGACAAGGTGCTCAACGGCGACCTGGATGAGTTCATCGAGGCGAGCCTGAAGGCCGGCCTGGCCGTGGGCGCGAAACGCTCCGACGCCTGAGGCCTTCGAACCCGTTCCCGGCGGTTCTCCCATCGTTACATTCCATTCCTTCCCGGCCCCACCAACGACATGACCCAGCCCACGCCCGCCACCACGCCCGCCGCCGACGAAAATTCCCTGATCGCCGAGCGTCGCGCGAAACTCACGGCGCTGCGAGGGCAGGGCATCGCTTTCCCCAACGACTTCCAGCGCGACGACTACGCGCAGGACTTGCAGAGCGAGTTCGCCGACAAGGACGAATGGACGGCCGAGAAGCTCGAAGCGCTGGACCGCCGGGTGACCATGGCCGGCCGGTTGATGGCCAAGAGGGTGATGGGCAAGGCCAGCTTCGCCCAGATCCAGGACATGAGCGGCCGCGTGCAGCTCTACCTGCAGGGCAGCGACCTGGGCGAAAGCTACGACGCCTTCAAGGGCTGGGACGTGGGCGACATCGTGGCGGTGGAGGGCGGGCTCACCCGCACCCGCACGGGCGAGCTTTCAGTGAAGGCCACGGCGCTGCGTCTGATGACCAAGTCGCTGCGGCCGCTGCCCGACAAATGGCACGGCCTGGCCGACGTGGAGCAGCGCTACCGCATGCGCTACGTCGACCTGATCGTGAACCCGGAGGCGCGCGACGTGTTCGTGCAGCGCTCGCGCATCGTCTCGGCCATGCGCGCCTGGCTCGACGCCCGCCGCTTCCTGGAAGTGGAAACGCCGATGATGCATTACATCCCCGGCGGCGCCACGGCCAAGCCCTTCGCCACCCACCACAATGCGCTGGGCCTGGACCTCTACCTGCGCGTGGCGCCCGAGCTGTACCTCAAGCGCCTGGTGGTTGGCGGCCTGGAGCGCGTGTACGAGATCAACCGCAACTTCCGCAACGAGGGCGTGTCCACCCGGCACAACCCCGAGTTCACCATGCTCGAGCTTTACGAAGCCTACGCCACCTACCACGAGGTGATGGACCTTACCGAAGAGCTCATCCGCGAAGTCACCCTGCGCGCGCGCGACACCACCCACCTGCAGTGGGAAGGCATGGCGATCGACCTGGGGCCGCCGTTCCGCCGCTGGTCCATGACCGACGCGGTGCTTGAGCACAACCCGGGAATCCAGCGCGACCAACTGCGCGACCTGGCCGTGATGCGCCAGCACTGCGAACGGCTGGGCGTCAAGTTCAAGGCCGGCTACGGCTGGGGCAAGCTGCTGCTGGAAATCTTCGAGAAAACCGTCGAACACACCCTCATCCAGCCCACTTTCATCACCGACCACCCGGTGGAAGTCAGCCCGCTGGCCCGCGCCAGCGACCGCGACCCGGAGATCACCGACCGCTTCGAGCTGTTCGTGGGCGGCCGCGAGCTGGCCAACGGCTTCTCGGAGCTCAATGACCCCGAGGACCAGAAGGCGCGCTTCCTGGCCCAGGTGGAGGCCAAGGACGGCGGCGACGACGAGGCCATGCACTACGACGCCGACTACATCCGGGCGTTGGAATACGGCATGGCGCCCACCGGCGGGCTGGGCATCGGCATCGACCGGCTGGTGATGCTGGTCACCGATTCGGCTTCGATCCGGGACGTGCTGCTGTTCCCCTACATGCGGCCCGAGAGCGGTCCCTGAGCATTCGCTCGGGAACCCCCACGATTTGCTTCGCAAACCGCGGGCCCCGGGCTCACTACCTCCAATCCCCTGCGGCTGTCGCCGCGCCCCCCTTACCAAGGGGGGCTTCCCACCAGGAGGGTGCGGCGCGGGGCTTTGCGGGTGGAGGGGTTCGGGAGGTTTGGTTGGCAAGTGCTTGCCGGGGTTGAAATCGCGGGAGTAAGCTGGCGGCGAGCCGCAGACCGCGGCAATCACGGTGTTTGCACCCGGGAGCTTGTGTTGAACGTACTGATTGTTGATGACCAGCCTTCGCAGCGGACGATGTTCCGCCACCTGCTGGAGGACATCAGCCCGGAAGTGAAGGTCACCGATTTCGGCGACCCGGTGGAGGCGCTGCTGTGGTCCCAGCGCAGCTCGCCCGACCTGCTGCTGCTCGACTACCGCATGCCCAAGCTCGACGGCCTGGAGTTCGCCCGTCGTTTCCGCCGTCCGCTTTCGCACCGGGACGTGCCCATCATCCTGATCACCGTGGTCGGCGACGAGCCGATCCGGAACGCCGCGCTCGAAGCCGGCGTCATCGATTTCCTGGTCAAGCCCGTGCGTCCGCGCGAACTGCGTTCGCGCTGCCGCAACCTGTTGGCGCTGCGCCAGCAGCAGCAGAACCTCAAGTCGCGCGCCCACGAACTCGAGCGCCAGCTGCTGGCCCGCATGCACGAGCTTGACGAGCGCGAGCGCGAAATCCTGCACCGCCTGGCCAAGGCCACCCAGTACCGGGACGGCGGCAGCGTGGCCCATGTCGAGCGCGTTTCGCGCTACTCGGGCCTGCTGGCCGAAGCCCTGGGACTGCCCGAGGACGAAGTGCGCATGATCGAGCTGGCCGCGCCGCTGCGCGGCATCGGCAAGATGGGCGTGTCCGACGCCATCCTGCTCAAGCCGGGCAAGCTCGATGCCGCCGAGTTCGAACAGATAAAGAAGTACCCGCGCCTGGGCTACGACATCCTCAGCGACTCCAGCAGCAAGTTCGTCCAGGTGGGCGCCACCATCGCGCTGCACCATCACGAGCGCTGGGACGGCAGCGGCTACCCCGGCGGCCTGGCCGGCGAAGCCATCCCGCTGGCGGCCCGCATCGTCGCGGTTACCGACGTGCTGGAGGCGCTGACCACCGTGCGTCCTTACAAGGACGCCTGGCCGATGGTGCAGGCGCTGGACTACCTCAAGTCCCAGTCCGGGCTGCAGTTCGACCCGGCGGTGATCGACGCGCTGATGGCGCGTCGCGATCGCATCCAGGAAATCTTCGATTTCCACGCCCCGGCGCTCGCGCCGCGATGACGCGCCCGGACGTTTCACCCGCGCGGTGAGCACGATGATCCAGCGGCTTTCCGATCGCTTCCGGAACCGTCCGGACAGCGAGCACGGCCAGGCTTTCACCCGGGTGGCCGTGGTTACGGTGATCCTGGTGTACCTGCTGGGCGTCACCTCGGGAGCAACGGTCCGCAACGAGCCGCTGCAGCTGGTGTTCCTGTTTTTCGCCATCGAGGCTGTGGTGGGCATTGGCCTGATCATCGGCATCGCGCTGCGGCCCGGCGTTTCGCACGCGCGCCGCATCATCGGCATGTTGGCCGACTACGCAATGATGGGCGCGGCCATGCACGTGCTGGGCGAGTCGCTGGCGCCGGTGTACGTGATCCTGATGTGGGTGACCATCGGCAACGGCCTGCGTTTCGGCGAGGGCTACCTGGTGGCGGCCATCCTGATGGCCAGCGCCAGTTTCCTGGCCGTCATCCTCACCACCGACTACTGGATGCTGAACCAGATGCTGGGCTGGGGCCTGCTGGTCGGCCTCACCGCCATTCCCGCCTACCTGACGTCGCTGCTGCGTGCGCTCACCCGCGCCACCGAGGAGGCCAAGCGCGCCAACGAAGCCAAGAGCCGGTTCCTGGCCAACATGAGCCACGAGTTCCGCACGCCGCTCAACGGCATCGTCGGCATGTCGGACCTGCTCACCACCACCCGGCTGAACAAGGAACAGCGCGAGTGCACCGAGGTCATCCAGACCTCGGCCAAGGCGCTGCTGGCCCTGGTGGAAGACGTGCTGGACATTTCGGCCATCGAAGCCGGCAAGCTCAAGCTCAACGTCGAAGACTTCCGCCTGCGCGAGATGACCCGCAGCGTGCAGGTGATGCTGCAGCCGCTGGCCACCAACAAGGGGCTGGGATTCTCGGTGGTGGTGTCCGAACGGGTGCCCGATGACCTGCACGGCGACGTCGACCACCTGCGCCAGATCCTGGTGAACCTGCTCAACAACGCCATCAAGTTCACCGACTTGGGCCGGGTGGTGCTGGAAGTCGGCCTGGCGCCGCCGCGTGCGCGCGAACTGGCCGAAGCCCGCGCCGGCGCCCCGGCGCCGGAAACCATCGTGCTGCGCTTCTCGGTGCGCGACACCGGCATCGGCATCCCGCTGGCGGCGCAGCGGCGGCTGTTCGAAGCTTTCGAACAGGTGGACAGCGCCAAGACGCGTCGCCATGGCGGTACCGGGCTGGGCACCACCATCGCCAAGGGCCTGGCCGAAAGCATGGGCGGGCGCCTGGGCTTCGAAAGCGAGGAGGGCGTGGGCTCGCACTTCTGGGTCGAATTGCCCTACCGGCTGGCCGAAGGCCGCGGCGTCGCGCCGGCGCCCGTCCCGGCCAACGTCATCGCCTTCGACGACCCGTTCGTGCGCCACCGTGCGCGCGTCAAGCCGCTGCACACGCTGATCGCCGACGACCACCCGGCCAACCGCATGGTGCTGCGCCGACTGCTGGAAAAGGCCGGCCACCACGTGGAGGAAGTGGAAACGGGCGACGAAGTGCTGGCGCTGCTGACCGAACGCGACTTCGACGCAGTGCTGATCGACCTGCACATGCCCGGCGTGAGCGGCCTGGATGTCATGCGCGAGGTGCGGGTGATGGAGGCCGGTGCCGCGCGCCGCACGCCCTTCATGGTGCTGACCGCCGACGTTACGCCCGAAGCCATGCAGGCCTGCGAACAGGCCGGTGCGCGCGTGTTCCTGCCCAAGCCCATCGTTGCCGGGCGCCTTCTGGAGGCGCTGGCGGAAGTGGCGTTGGGCGGCGCCGAAGCGACCGCGTTGCCGGGCGAGCGCGAGCCCGGTGCGGCGGACACGGTGGTGCTGGACGACTCGGTGCTGGCCGAGCTGGTTGAGTTGAACCTGGGCAAGGACTTCGTGGCCAGCTTCGTGCGCCAGTGCGTGCACGATTCGCTGCGCTGCCTGGCGGCGCTGGAACAGTGTGGCCAGGCCGGCGATTGGGACGGCTTCCGGGACCAGTGCCATGCCCTGAAGGGCGTGGCGGGCAACCTGGGCATGTCCCGCGTTGCGACCATGGGTTACGAGGTGATGCAGCTGCCCAACGGGCAGTTGGCCAAGGACTGGCGGGCGCGTGAGCGCGGATTGCGGGCGCAGTTCGAGCTGGCTCGCGAAGCCCTGGCCCGGCTGCCCGCCCGTTCGGGCGGACAGCGTACGGACGACGTCTCGGGCTGAGCCCCAGGCCGGAACGCGTCAGAGGGCGGCGGCAAGCTGGGTGGCGTTGCCCGCTTCGGACGAACGGCGTTCCTGGGCGCGGACCAGGCGCTCCATGGTGCGAAGGGACTTGTCGCCCAACTGCATGGCGGTGTCCACCCAGATTTCGGTAATGCGCATCAGCTCTTCCAGCGGCACCGGGTTGGCGTACTCGCGCACCTGCTGCATGGCCAGGCGGGCATGCGGGGCCCGGCGCTGGCTGCGCAGCAGGTCCTGGACGGCCTGCACGCCCTGGCCCTTGGGCACCACGACGTCCACGATGCCCATGGCGAGCATCTGTTCGCTGGAGTAGACGTTGCCGTCCAGCATCAGCCGCTCGGCCAGCGCCGGGCTTACCCGGCGGCAAAGGAACGAATAGGCGCCCATGCCCGGGAACAGGTCGAACAGCACCTCGGGGAAGCCCATGCCCACGCCGGCTTCGGCGACGATGGTCTGGCAGGAAAGCGCCAGCTCAAGGCCGCCGCCCAGCGCGTCACCCTGAACCAGGGCGATGGTGTTGACGCGGCCGCCGAGCTGGGTGTGCAGGTGGTACACGCCCTCCACGCACATGCGGGCATAGGCCAGCAGCGAGGCGCGGTCGCGTTCGCGGATCAGCCGGGCGAACAGGTCCAGGTCGCCGCCGAGGTTGAAGCTGCTGGCGTCGGACGTAACCACCAGATGGTCCAGGCCCGGCTCGCGGCCGTCGATGGCCGTCTGCTGGCTGCGCATGCCCACGCCGGCCAGGTAGTCGCGCATGTCCTTCATCAGGTCCAGCGTGAAGCACGGGCGCCCGGGGCTGGCGTCATGGGCACGCTGGGCGTGCATGTACATCCAGCTGGTGCGGGTGGCTTGGTCTTCCTGCGTGCGCAGGGTGCGGTAGGCGAACGGGCGGCTGATCAGTTCAACAACAGGGCTCATGACGGTGTCCTCGGGGGCTCGGGGTGGAGCCGCCCGGGTCTGGTCGAACGAGGGCGGCGCTGTCTTCAGGTCTTGTCGGCGTCGCCAACGGCCTGATACTAGCCCCACCCCCACCCCGGTTGTAAACAGGGCGCTGTTTGTTGTAAGAGGCTCTGTGACCCGCGTCACAGTTCGCCGGCCCCCCTTGCCCCCTGCCTCAGACCTTGGCGGGGGAATCGCGCAGTTCGCGCCTCAGGATCTTGCCCACGTTGGACTTGGGCAGTTCGGTGCGGAACTCGACGAACTTGGGCAGCTTGTAGCCCGTGAGCTGTTCCTTGCAGAAGGCCTTCACCTGCTCGGCCGTAAGCGAGGGATCCTTCTTCACGATGACCACTTTCACGGCTTCGCCCGACTTGTCGTCGGGCACGCCCACCGCTGCCACCTCGAGCACCTGGGGCATCAGCGCCACGATGTCCTCGACCTCGTTGGGGTACACGTTGAAGCCCGACACCAGGATCATGTCCTTTTTGCGGTCGACGATGAAGAAGAAGCCGTGCTCGTCCATCTTCGCCATGTCGCCGGTGTGCAGCCAGCCCTCGGCGTCGATCACCTTGGCGGTTTCCTCGGGACGCTGCCAATAGCCGGCCATCACCTGCGGGCCCTTGATGCACAGCTCGCCTACTTCACCTGCCGGCAAATGGTTGCCGGCATCGTCCTTGATGCAGGCGTCCGTGGACGAAATCGGCAGGCCGATGGCGCCGTTGTATTCGGCCAGGTTCATGGGGTTCATGCAGGCCGCCGGCGACGTCTCGGTAAGGCCGTAGGCTTCGATCAGCGTGATGCCGGTGGCTTTTTTCCAGCGCTCGGCCACCGCGCGCTGCACGGCCATGCCGCCGCCCAGGGTGAGGTGGAGATTGGAGAAATTGATCTGGTCGAAACCCGGCGTGTTGAGCAGGCCGTTGAACAGGGTGTTGACGCCGGTGATGGCCGTGAACGGGATCTTCTTGAGTTCGGCCACGAAGCCGGGCATGTCGCGCGGGTTGGTGATGAGGTGGTTGAGGCCACCGAACTTCATGAACACCAGGCAGTTCGCCGTCAGCGCGAAGATATGATAGAGCGGCAGCGCGGTGATGATCACTTCCTTGCCGGGCTGCGCGTTGGTGCCGATCCACACCGACGACTGCTGCATGTTCGCCACCAGGTTGCGGTGGGTCAGCATGGCGCCCTTGGCCACGCCGGTGGTGCCGCCGGTGTACTGCAGGAACGCGATGTCGTGGCCGCGGATGTCGATCGACGGCAGCGTTTTGCCAGCGCCCAGCTCAAGCGCGCCCTTGAAGCTGATGGCGCCGGGAAGGGAATATTCCGGCACCTGTTTCTTGACGTGGCGCAGCACGAAGTTGATCAGCGCGCCCTTGGGGAAGCCCAGCATGTCGCCAACGCCGGTGACGATGACCTGTTTGACCGAGGTTTCGGCGATGACATCGGCCACCACGCTGGCGAAATTCTCCAGCACCACGATGGCGCTGGCGCCGGAATCGGTGAGCTGGTGCTTGAGCTCGCGCGCGGTGTACATCGGGTTGGTGTTGACCACCGTAAGCCCGGCGCGCAGCACGCCGAAGATGGCGATCGGATACTGCAGCACGTTGGGCATCATCAGGGCGACGCGGTCGCCCTTCTTGAGCTTGAGCTCGTGCAGCAGGTAGTTGGCGAACTGGCTGCTGAGGCGGTCGACGTCGGCGTAGCTGATCTGTTTGCCGAAGTTGGCGAATGCCGGGCGGTCGCGGAAGTCGCGACAGGCCTCGTCAAGGACGGAGATGATCGAAGCATATTTCTCCAGATCGACCTCCGCCGGGATACCCTTCGGATAGCTGGCCAGCCAAGGACGTTCAGAGCCCATGCAATTCCCCCTGATGTTGCATTCGCGTGTCCCGCAACCCGCTTCGCAGGAACCTGCGGCGGATTGGAGTATTCACTCGATTGGACCATACCGCCCGGGGACAGGCAAGGCGGGCCGCGCGTCGCTTCGCGCCGCTTTCACAGGCTTGCTCTGGCTCGTTTTGCTGATGTCGGCCGGCTGCCGCAACGAGCCGCCGGAGGCAGCGCTGCGCGCCACCATCGACCGCATGCAGGCGGCGGCGGAGGCCCGCGATGCCGGCGCGATGGCCGAAGCGGTGTCCGAGGAGTTCATAGGACCCGACGGCATGGACCGGGACCAGTTCCGACGCACCCTGGCCCTGGTCTGGCTGCGTGACCAGCAGGTGGGCGTGCAGCTGGGGCCTCTGGACGTGAAGCTGGTCGGGGACGGGGCAACGGTCGGCTTCACCGCCGGCACCTCGGGCGGCGCGGGCTGGCTGCCCGAGCGCGGCCAGCTGCACCGGGTGAACACCGGCTGGCGCCTGGAGGGCGGTGAGTGGATGTTGGTCTCGGCGAGCTGGGAGCCGGTGCTCTAGCCCCGGGGGCCCTGCCAGGCAGCTACCCGCGTTGCCGCGGGGAGCGCGGGTGCCGCGTCAGGCGGCGTTGCGCGACGCCAGCTGGCGCAGCACGTAGTGCAGGATGCCGCCGTGGCGGAAGTACACCACTTCCTTGGGCGTGAGCAGCAGCACCTGCACCTGGAACAGCAGTTCGGTGCCGTCCGGGCGCTTGGCCACCACGGTGGCGTGCTTGCCGGCGCCGTCCTGCAGGCCCGAGATGGAAACCACCTCGTCGCCGTTCAGACCCAGGGTCTGGGCATTCTGGCCTTCCATGAACTGGCAGGGCAGCACGCCCATGCCGACCAGGTTCGAGCGGTGGATGCGCTCGAAGCTTTCAGCCACCACCGCCTTCACGCCCAGCAGGTTGGTGCCCTTGGCCGCCCAGTCGCGCGACGAACCGGTGCCGTATTCCTTGCCCGCGAACACCACCAGCGGCACGCCCTCGGCCTTGTACTTCATGGCCGCGTCGTAGATCGCCAGCTTGTCGCCCGACGGGTAGTGGATGGTGTTGCCGCCTTCTTCGCCGCCCAGCATCAGGTTCTTGATGCGGATGTTGGCGAAGGTGCCGCGCACCATCACGTCGTCGTTGCCGCGGCGCGAGCCGTAGCAGTTGAAGTCGGTCGGGGCCACGCCGCGCGCCTGCAGGAACTTGCCGGCCGGCGAGCTGGCCTTGATGTTGCCGGCCGGGCTGATGTGGTCGGTGGTGATCGAGTCGCCGAACAGGCCCATGATGCGCGCGCCGGCGATGTCGGCGATGGTGCCGACCTCCATGCGCATGCCGTCGAAGTAGGGCGGGTTCTTGATGTACGTGGAGGCGTCGTCCCAGGCGAACTTGGCGCCGTCCGGGGAAGCGATCTGGTTCCAGCGGGTGTCGCCGGCGAAGACGTTGGCGTAGTTGTGCTTGAACATCTCCGGGCCGACGGTGCGGGCGATGAAGTCGCCGATTTCCTTGTTGGTGGGCCACACGTCCTTGAGGAACACCGGCTGGCCGTCGCTGCCCGTGCCCAGCGGCTCGGTGGTCAGGTCGATGTCCACGGTGCCGGCGATGGCATAGGCCACCACCAGCGGCGGCGACGCCAGGTAGTTCATCTTCACTTCGGCGTGCACGCGGCCTTCGAAGTTGCGGTTGCCCGACAGCACCGAGGCGACCGCCAGGTCGTTCTGGGCGATGCCCTTGGACACGGCGTCAGGCAGCGGGCCGGAGTTGCCGATGCAGGTGGTGCAGCCGTAGCCCACCACGTAGAAGCCGAGCTTCTCCAGGTCGTCCAGCACGCCGGCCTTCTTGAGGTAGTCGGTGACCACCAGCGAGCCCGGCCCGAGCGACGTCTTCACCCACGGCGCGGCCTTCAGGCCCTTGGCCACGGCGTTGCGGGCCAGCAGGCCGGCACCCAGCATCACCGCCGGGTTGGACGTGTTGGTGCACGAGGTGATGGCGGCAATGACCACCGAGCCATCGGTGAGGTGGGCGTCCTGGTCGTTGATGCGGATGGCCGAGCGGGGCTTGGCGGCAAGGTGCTGGGCCTGGTCCTGGGCACCGCCTTCGGCGTCCATCTTCGCCACTTCGCCGTTCTGCGGCTTGCGGTTGGCGGTCATGCCGCCGACGCTGGCGTGGAAATTCTTCTGCATGTCGCTGAGCAGCACGCGGTCCTGCGGGCGCTTGGGGCCGGCCAGTGACGGCAGCACCGTGGCCATGTCCAGGCCCAGCACGGCGCTGTACTCGGCGTCGGGCTGGCCCGGCGTGCGCCACAGGCCCTGGGCCTGGGCGTAGGCCTTCACCAGCGCGATCTGCGATTCTTCGCGGCCCGACAGGCGCAGGTACGTAAGCGACTCTTCGTCCACCGGGAAGATGCCGCAGGTGGCGCCGTATTCCGGGGCCATGTTGGCGATGGTGGCGCGGTCGGCCAGCGGCAGGTGGTCGAGGCCCTCGCCGAAGAACTCGACGAACTTGCCCACCACGCCGTGCGAACGCAGCATCTGGGTGACGGTGAGCACCAGGTCGGTGGCCGTGGCGCCCTCGGGCAGCTTGCCGGTGAGCTTGAAGCCCACCACCTGCGGGATCAGCATCGAGCTGGGCTGGCCCAGCATCGCGGCCTCGGCTTCGATGCCGCCCACGCCCCAGCCCAGCACACCAAGGCCATTGATCATGGTGGTGTGCGAGTCGGTGCCGAACACGGTGTCCGGGAAGGCGTAGGTGACGCCGTCGATGGTGCGTTCCATCACCACGCGGGCGAGGTGTTCCAGGTTCACCTGGTGGACGATGCCGGTGTTGGGCGGCACCACCTTGAAGTTGTCGAAGGCCTTCTGGCCCCAGCGCAGGAAGCTGTAGCGCTCGATGTTGCGTTCGAACTCGATCTTGCCGTTGAGGTCGAGCGCTTCGGGCTTGCCGAACACGTCCACCTGCACCGAATGGTCAATGACCAGCTCGGATGGGATCAGCGGGTTGATCTGGTCGGCGTTGCCGCCCAGCTTCACCACCGCGTCGCGCATCGCCGCCAGGTCCACCACGCAGGGCACGCCGGTGAAGTCCTGCAGCACCACGCGCGCCGGCATGAAGGCGATCTCGGTGTCGGGCTCGGACTTCGGGTTCCAGTTGGCCACCGCCTCGATGTGTTCCTTGCCGACCGTCATGCCGCCGTCTTCGCAGCGCAGGAGGTTTTCGAGCAGGATCTTCATCGAGTAGGGCAGGCGGGCCAGGTTGAAGGCCTGGCCAAGCTTGCTGAGGCTGAAGATGGTGTAGGACGTGCCGTTGACGACCAATTGGTCGCGCGTGGCGAAGGAGTCGCTCATGGACAGGCTCCGGGCTGGAAAATGACGGGTAAACAACGGGTTGGGAGTGGCGCGCAGGGCTGCCGCGTCAGCTGCCTATTATGCCCGAAACAGCCCCGTCCCGCCCGGTCAGCGGATTGACTCGAGCCACTCGCGCGCTGCGGCCAGCATTGCGCCGCGACTGAAAGCGAAGTCCCAGTAACTGCCGCCCAACTGACGCCAGAGCACCGCCGCGCGGATGGCCGACAGCAGTGTCGCGCGCACTTCGCCCACCAGGTCGGGTTGGCCCAGGTACACCGGGTTGCCCTGCACCAGCACGCGCGGCCCGATCGGGCTGAGTTCCTTGGCGTACAAATCGCCCAGCCTTGCCAGCACCGTCGGGTGGGTCGGGCCCCAGTGCGCCTGCTGCCGGCTGATTTCCTCCAGGCCCGAGCGCACGGCTTCCACGGCGGCGTGCTGGCCGATGAAACGACGCTCGAGGTGCAGCACCGTCATGGCCATGCGCGTCAGCGCGGCGTCGCGGCCGGCGCCGCCCTGCAGTTGCCCGACCAGGCGGTGCAGGCCCGGCTCAAGCTTGGCGGCGCCGTCGAACACCGCTTCGGGCGTTTCGGCGTCGAAGCGGAACAGGCTGTCGATGCAGGCCGCCAGCGGCTTGGCTTCCGACTGCCCGGTCTGGGCCATCTGCTGCACCAACTGCACGGCCTGCAGCAGTCCGGCTAGGGCTAGGGCGCGATCCTTCATTCTTGTCGGGTCTTCCATTCGAGGGGGGCATCGGTGGTGGCGATAACGGCGCCACCCAGGCATTCGTCGCCACGGTACAGGACCAGCGACTGCCCGGGCGTGACCGCACGCTGGGCGACGGCGAAGGCTACGGAAAGGCGACCGTCGGCGTCCACCCGCACTTCGCAGTCCTGGTCGTGCTGGCGGTAGCGGGTCTTGGCGGTGCAGGTGAACACGTCGGCCGGCGGTGAGCCCGCGATCCAGTGCGCCTGTTCGGTGTGCAGGCAGTTCGACAGCAGCCAGGGGCTGTCGGCGCCCTGGTCCACGACCAGCACGTTCGCGTGTACGTCCTTGCCCACCACGTACCACGGTGCCGCCGGGCGGCCACGCACGCCGCCCACGTTCAGGCCCTCGCGCTGGCCCAGGGTGTAATACCAGGCGCCGGCATGCTGGCCCACCACCGCGCCGTCCACGCTGCGGATGTCGCCCGGCCGCGCCGGCAGGTACTGGCCCAGGAAGTCACGGAAATCGCGCTCGCCGATGAAGCAGATACCGGTGGAGTCTTTCTTGGCCGCGGTGGGCAGGCCCGCTTCCTGCGCCACCCGGCGCACCTGAGACTTGGGCAGATGGCCGATGGGGAAAAGCGTTGCCGCCAGCTGCTGCTGGCCCAGCTGGTGCAGGAAATAGCTCTGGTCCTTGCCGGCGTCGGCGCCGCGCAGCAGGCGCCACTGGCCTTCGTGCCTGGCCACCTGGGCGTAGTGGCCGGTGGCGATGCCTTCGGCCCCCAGCGCATGGGCTTCGTCCAGGAAGGTCTTGAACTTGATTTCGCGATTGCACAGCACGTCGGGGTTGGGCGTGCGGCCGGCGCGATATTCGGCCAGGAAGTGTTCGAACACCCCGGCCCAATATTCCCTGGCGAAGTTGCGCGCGTGGAAGGGGATACCCAGCCGGCCGCAGATGCCCAGCGCGTCGCGGCGGTCTTCTTCGGCCCGGCAGCCGCCAGTGGTGCCCGCGTCCGGGTCACCCGGCTCGGCGTCGTCGTCCCAGTTCTGCATGAACAGCCCGGCGATCGATTCGCCCTGGCGCTGCAGCAGCAGGGCGGCCACCGAGGAATCCACGCCGCCGGACATGCCGACGATGATGCGGGCCGCGCTCATGCGAAGTGGGTGAGCGCCTGCAGCGGGAATCGGCGGCCGGCCAGGAAGTCTTCCACCGCGCGCCAGACCAGCGGGCTGCGGTGCCGGGCGGATTCGGCCTGCAGCTCAGCCGGCGTCAGCCAAAGCGCCTGGATGATGCCTTCGTCCAGCGCGCGCTCGGGGTGGTGCAGCAGGGGCTCGGCGGCGAACGCCATGCGCAGGAAGTGGCGGCCGTCCGTGGGCGATTTCCACTGGTAGGCGCCAATGAAGGCGGTGAGCTCCACGTCCCAGCCCGTTTCCTCCAGCGTTTCGCGCAGTGCGGCGTTGAACAGGCTTTCGTCGGGCTCCAGGTGGCCGGCGGGCTGGTTGAGCACGTGGGCACCGCGGACGCGCTCCTCGACCACCAGCAGGCGGCCGTCGCGCACCACCACCGTGGCGACGGTGACAT
Source organism: Arenimonas sp. (assembly GCF_019459675.1). Lineage (GTDB taxonomy): Bacteria > Pseudomonadota > Gammaproteobacteria > Xanthomonadales > Xanthomonadaceae > Arenimonas. The sequence goes on along the minus strand of NZ_JAIBFH010000011.1, from coordinate 11,075 downwards.
CGGGCTGCCAGAAACGTCCGCTGCGGTAACTCAACGCGTGCACCGCGCCGTCAAGGCGGCGTGACCAGGGGGCGCGAGGGGCAGGGCGGGGGCTTTGCAGGGCATCGGAGGGTCCGGGACGGGGGCCGCGCGGGCCATGCGGCATTGTCCCCACAAACACGCGGGGGCGTCCATGCTTGCGTTCCGGGCACCGCGCCCCGATTTATACTCCCGACATGGCCCAAGACCCCCACCCCGAACAAGAACACGAGCACGGCGTAGCGGTCGAGGCCGCCAAGCCCGAAGTCGTGCGCCCGCCGCTTTACCAAGTGGTGCTGCTCAACGACGACTTCACCCCGATGGACTTCGTGGTGGAGGTGCTGCAGGTGTTCTTCGCCCTGAACCGTGAAAAGGCCACCCAGGTGATGCTGCACGTGCACACCCGCGGCAAGGGCGTTTGCGGCGTCTACACACGCGAAGTGGCTGAATCGAAGGTGACGCAAGTGAACGACTTTTCCCGGGAACACCAGCACCCCCTGTTGTGCACCATGGAAAAGACCTAGGCTGGCCCCATATCGGAGCAAACGTTCCGGAGACGCCCAATGTTCAGCAAGGATCTCGAGTACACCATCGGCCAGTGCTACAAGCAGGCCCGCGAAGCCCGCCATGAATTCATGACGGTCGAGCACCTGCTTCTGGCGCTGTTGGACAACCCCTCCGCGGCCGGCGTGCTCAAGGCCTGCGGTGCCGACCAGCCCAAGCTGGCCACCGGCCTGCGGCAGATCATCGCCGACACGGTCCCGGTGCTCCCCGCCGACGACCCGCGCGACACCCAGCCCACGCTGGGCTTCCAGCGCGTGCTGCAGCGCGCCGTCTACCATGTGCAGTCCTCGGGCAAGAAGGAAGTCACCGGCGCGAACGTGCTCGTGGCCATCTTCGGCGAGAAGGATTCGCACGCGGTGTATTTCCTCAACCAGCAGGAAATCACCCGCCTTGACGTGGTGAACTACCTGTCGCACGGCATCGCCAAGATCGGCGACGCCGCAGACGAGAAGCCGGCGCCCGAGAACAAGCCCGAAGGCGAGGAGGGCGGCGATTCCAAGGCCAACCCGCTGCAGGAGTTCGCCAGCAACCTCAACGAGCTGGCGCGCGAAGGCAAGATCGATCCGCTGATCGGCCGGGAAGACGAAGTCGAGCGCACCATCCAGGTGCTGTGCCGCCGGCGCAAGAACAACCCTCTGTTCGTCGGTGAAGCCGGCGTCGGCAAGACCGCGCTGGCCGAAGGCCTGGCGTGGCGCATCGTCGAGGGCAAGGTTCCGGCCGTGCTCAAGGACGCCATCATCTATTCCCTGGACCTGGGCGCGCTGGTGGCGGGCACCAAGTACCGCGGCGACTTCGAGAAGCGGCTCAAGGCCGTGATCAACCAGATCAAGAAGGAGCCCGGCGCCATTCTGTTCGTGGACGAGATCCACACCATCATCGGTGCGGGCTCGGCCTCGGGCGGCACCATGGACGCGTCCAACCTGATCAAGCCGGTGCTGCAGAACGGCGAGCTGCGCTGCATCGGTTCGACCACGTTCCAGGAATACCGCGGCGTGTTCGAGAAGGACCGTGCGCTGGCGCGCCGGTTCCAGAAGATCGACGTGGTGGAACCCACCATCGCCGAAACCGTGGCCATCCTCAACGGCCTCAAGAGCCGCTTCGAGGCGCACCACGACGTGGAGTATTCCGGCGACGCCATCCAGGCGGCGGTGGACCTGTCGGTGAAGCACATCAACGACCGCCTGCTGCCCGACAAGGCCATCGACGTGATCGACGAGGCCGGCGCACGCCAGCGCCTGATGGACCCGGACAAGCGCAAGCAGGTGGTGGACGTCGAGGAAATCGAGCTGATCGTGGCCAAGATGGCCCGCATTCCGACCAAGCAGGTCAGTGCGTCGGACAAGGACGTGCTCAAGAACCTCGAGCGCAACCTCAAGATGGTCATTTTCGGCCAGGACCCGGCCATCGAAACCCTGGTGTCGGCGATCAAGCTGGCCCGCTCCGGCCTGGCCAGCCCCGACAAGCCGATCGGCAACTTCCTGTTCGCCGGCCCCACGGGCGTGGGCAAGACCGAAGTCACCAAGCAGTTGGCCATGCAGCTGGGCATCGAGCTGGTGCGCTTCGACATGTCCGAGTACATGGAAGGCCATTCCGTGAGCCGCCTGATTGGCGCGCCCCCGGGCTACATCGGCTTCGACCAGGGCGGCCTGCTGACCGAGAAAATCGTCAAGACGCCGCACTGCGTGCTGCTGCTGGACGAAATCGAGAAGGCGCATCCGGACGTGTTCAACATCCTGCTGCAGGTGATGGACCGCGGCGTGCTGACCGACACCAACGGCCGCGAGGCGAACTTCCGCAACGTGGTGGTGGTGATGACCACCAACGCCGGTGCCGCGCAGGCGGCCCGCCGCACGATGGGCTTCGTCGAGCAGAACCACACCACCGACGCCATGGAAGTGATCCGCAAGGCGTTCACGCCGGAGTTCCGCAACCGCCTGGACGGCATCATCCAGTTCGGCGGCCTGGGCTTCGACCACATCCTGCGGGTGGTGGACAAGTTCCTGATCGAGCTCGAAGCACAGCTGCACGAGAAGCACGTCAGCCTGTCGGCTACGCCGGCGGCCAGGCAGTGGCTGGCCGAACACGGTTTCGACCCGCAGATGGGTGCGCGCCCGATGTCGCGCCTGCTGCAGGACAAGATCAAGCGTCCGCTCGCCGACGAGCTGCTGTTTGGGTCACTGGTGGACGGCGGCAAGGCCACGGTGGACGTACGCGACGGTGAGCTGGTGGTGGACGCCCAGTCCGAGCCCGAAAAGCTGCTGCCCGCCACGGTCTGACCGCACTGCACCGCGCAACCCCGCAATGCCCGCCGTAACGGCGGGCATTGTTTTTGGCGGGCTGTGTAGCGGGGATTGCCCCTAGGGCTCGGCGTGCTGGCGCAGCAGGTTGAAGTAGGACTTGTTGATCAATTCCAGGGCGCGGCTTGCGCTTTCTTGTCCGACCAGCTGTTCACGTGCCTCGGACAGGTCATGCAGCAGCTCGCGGACGGCGGGCTCGCGCACCAGGCTCTGCACCCAGCCCACCACCGCCAGGCGTTCGCCCTGCTCGACCGGGCGAACGCGGTGCAGCTGCCCGGTGGAATAGCAGATCGCCGATCGGGCGGGCAACTTGAAGGCGGTTTCACCGCCGCCGGCCTCGAACGCGAGTTCGCCGCCCTGGTAGGTGTCGGGCTCGTTCAGGAACAGGGTGAACGAGACGTCGCTGCGAACGTGATTGGGCTCGCCCATGATCGGGGCGTCCACGTGCATGCCATAGGCCATGCCCGGGCGATAGCGGCTGACCAGCATGGAAGCCAGCCGCCTGGGCTGGGCCGCACTCATGAAGGCGTCGCAGCGGCCCAGTGCCTTCATCACCAGCCCGGTGACCTCGGTCATGACCGGATGGTTGCAGGGGATCTGCTGGTTGTTCTTGGCCTTGTGCAGCAGCTCGCCGGCCGTGGCCTTGCCTTCGGTGAATTCCACGTTGGCGACCAGCCGCTTGATCAGCGCAAGCTCATCGGGCGTGACCAGATCGGGAAGCGTCAGGATCATGGGCTGGCTCACCGTGCACGACCCGTCTGGGACAGACAGATCCGGTACGCATGTCCGGCCCAGTGTAGTGCCCCGCCAACGGAAATCAATGCACGGGCGGCCCTCCGGGGGCCAAACGCCAGGCAAAACAAAACGGCGGCCCAGGGCCGCCGTTGTGGTTGCCGGCACCGCGCATTACTTCATGCGGTAGGTGATGCGGCCCTTGGTGAGGTCGTAGGGAGTCATCTCGACCTTGACCTTGTCGCCGGTGAGGATGCGAATGTAGTTCTTGCGCATGCGGCCGGAGATGTGGGCGGTGATGACATGGCCGTTCTCGAGCTTGACCCGGAACATGGTGTTCGGAAGGGTCTCGAGCACCGTGCCTTCGAATTCTATGGAATCGTCTTTGGACATTCTTGGTTTCGCTGCCCGGGAAAGCCGGGCTTGCAAGCCGCGCATTCTGCCATGCCCGTGCCCCGCGTGCAAAAATTTGGTTAAGCCGGTCCGGGGTCGGCCAGGCACGCGGCGGGGAACGGCGCCACGCGGGACGCCCACGAGCCCGGCTCGTCAGGCTTTTCCGCCCAGCGGGCCACTTCGGCAAGGAAGGCTGGCCGGGGCAGGCGGCGTGCGCCCAGCGACGCAAGGTGTGGGTTCTCCACCTGGGCGTCAATCAGCGGCCAGCCCCAGGTGGACAGGATGCGCGCCAGTCCCGCCAGCGCCACCTTCGAGCCGCCCGATTGCGCGCTGAACATGCTTTCGCCGAAGAACATCCGGCCCACGGCCACGCCGTAGATGCCGCCCACCAGGCGGTCGCCCTCGAACACCTCCACGCTGTGCGCGTGGCCGTGCCGATGCAGCTGCACGTAGGCCGCGCGCATTTCCGCGGTGATCCAGGTGCCGTCCTGGCCGGGGCGCGGGCTGGTGGCGCAAGCGGCTATGACCTGTTCAAAGGCGCTGTCGGCGCGCACCTGCCAGAGGCTGCTGCGCAGGCGGCGCCGGAAGCGCGAGGGCAGGGCAAAGGCGTCGGTGTCGAACACCATGCGCGGGTCCGGGCACCACCACAGGATGGGCTCGCCGGCCGAGTACCAGGGGAAGATGCCGTGGCGGTAGGCGTTGATCAGGCGCGTGGGCGACAGGTCGCCGCCCATCGCCAGCAGGCCGTTGGGGTCGCGCAGGGCGCGGCCGGCAGGCGGGAAGTCGGCGGCCGGATCAGCCGGCAGCAGGGGCAGGCGGATGGTCATCGCGGTAGGGGCTGTGGGCCAGCACGGACTGGCGGTAGCCTGCCGTGGCGGCGCGTTTCTGGGTGCACCAGTCGCCAACGGCCGCGGCGAACGCCGGGTCCGACAGCCAGTGGTGGCTGTGCGTAATCACCGGCAGGAAGCCGCGGGCGATCTTGTGCTCGCCCTGGGCGCCGGGCTCGAACACCTGCAGGCCTTCGCGCAGACAGTAGTCGATGCCCTGGTAGTAGCAGGTTTCGAAGTGCAGGCCGGGCGTGGGTTCGATTTCGCTGCTACCCCAGTAGCGGCCGTAAAGCGTGTCGCCGCCGCGCAGGCACAGCGCGCCGGCCACCGCCTCGCCGTCGCGTTCGGCCAGGAAGACCACCAGCTGGCGCGGCATGGCCTTGGCCAGGTGCCGGAAAAATTCCAGCGTCAGCGCCGGGTGGTTGCCGTACTCGCCGAAAGTGCGGCAGTAGAAGAAGTGCATCGCCGCCAGGTCGTCGTCGCTGGCCTCGTCGCCGTGCACGGTGCGGAAGCGGAATCCGGCGCGGCTGACCTTGTCGCGCTCCTGGCGCAGGTTCTTGCGCTTCTTGGGCTGCAGGGCAGCCAGGAAATCGTCGAACGTGGCCCAGCCGCGGTTGCGCCAGTGGAACTGCGCGTCCTCGCGGGCCAGCCAGCCTTCGCCGAAAGCGGCGGCCTCGTCGTCGCGATGGAAGTTCACGTGCAGCGAAGACAGGCCCTCGCGCCCGGCCTGTGCCTGCATGGCCCCCAGCAGCAGGGCCCGGTCGGCCGGGGCGCGCGCCAGCAGCCGCGGCCCGGTGACGGGCGAGTAGGGCACGGCCACCAGCCACTTGGGGAAGTACTCGCGGCCAAAGCGCTGGTAGGCGTTGGCCCAGGCGTGGTCGAACACGAACTCGCCGTGCGAATTGGTCTTGAGGTAGGCCGGCGCCGCGGCCACCAGTTCATCGTCGCGCCACAGCGAGGCGTGGCGCGGGGTCCAGCCCCAGCGTGGGCGCAGGCAGCCCTCGCGCTCCATGCCGGCCAGGAAGGCGTGTTCCACGAAGGGGTTGCGGCGGTCGTGCAGTGCGTCCCAGGCGGGCGCAGGCAGTTCGTCCAACGAGGCGTGCAGTCGCAATTCAGGCATGCGGCCAGCTTACGCGATGCCCGCGTGATGCCTTCGTCCGCAACGGGTGCCGGGGGCACGGGCCCGCCCCCTCGCAGCGAAGGCATCGGGCCTGCGCCCCACGGTGTCGTTTCGGGGCGGCGGGGCTCAGTGTTCCTTGTCGAGGAACTTCTCGGCGTCCAGCGCCGCCATGCAGCCGAAGCCCGCCGAGGTGATGGCCTGGCGATAAACCTGGTCGGCCACGTCGCCGGCGGCATAGACGCCCGGCACCGAGGTGGCCGTGGCGTTGCCGTCCAGGCCCGACTTGATGGTGAGGTAGCCGTTGCGCATTTCCAGCTGGCCCTCGAACAGCGAGGTGTTGGGCGTGTGGCCGATGGCCACGAAGAAGCCCTGCAGCGAAATCTCGCGGGTGGACGATTCGTCCTTGGTCGAGCGGATGCGCATGCCGGTGACGCCGGTCTCGTCGCCCAGCACTTCGTCCACCGAGTGGTCCCAGATGATCTCGACCTTGCCGGCGGCGGCCTTGGCGAACAGCTTGTCCTGGAGGATTTTCTCCGAGCGCAGCTTGTCGCGGCGATGCACCAGGTAGACCTTGCGGGCGATGTTGCTCAGGTACAGCGCCTCTTCGACCGCGGTGTTGCCGCCGCCGATCACCGCCACGTCCTGGTCGCGGAAGAAGAAACCGTCGCAGGTGGCGCAGGCGGACACGCCCTTGCCCATGAAGCGGGTTTCGGACTCGATGCCCAGGTACTTGGCGCTGGCGCCGGTGGCGATGATCAGGCCGTCGGCGGTGTACTCGCCGCTGTCGCCCACCAGGCGGAACGGGCGGCTGCCCAGCTCCACGGTGTGGATGTGGTCGAAGATGATCTCGGTCTCGAAGCGCTCGGCGTGGGCCTGCATGCGCGCCATCAGGTCCGGGCCCATCAGCCCGTGGGCGTCGCCCGGCCAGTTGTCCACTTCGGTGGTGGTCATCAGCTGGCCGCCCTGCTGCAGGCCCGTCACCAGCACCGGCTTGAGATTGGCGCGGGCGGCGTACACCGCGGCGGAATAGCCGGCCGGACCGGAACCGAGGATGAGCAGGCGGCAGTGCTTGGGGGCTGTCATGTATGATTCTTCACAGTGGAAAGGGGCAGCGCGACGGCGCCGGAAGCGGGATCCGGGGACGTTCGCGGTGATGGCCTAGCTTGGCGGTCGGGGCGGGTCAATTCAAGGCGGCCCGGGGACCTGCTGTGTCCTGCCGGGTGATGCACGGCCCGGGACAGTCCTGCTTCAACTGCTGTATAAACAACCTCCTACAACGTATTCCTGAGGTCTTTCCTCTCAGTGGCGCGATCCCAAGACAGAAGCTCCGCCGCCGGCCTCGATCGCCGCCAGAAACTCTGGCGGGAGTTGGCGCTGGTCGCCATTTCGCCGCTGCTGCTTTATCTGCTGGCGAGCCTGCTCAGTTACCACACCGACGACCCGGGCTTTTCCCGCACGGGCAGCGTCGCTGGGCCGCTGCACAACTTCGGTGGCCTGGTGGGTGCGCACCTGGCCGACCTGGCGTTCTGGCTGTTCGGTTACGTGGCCTACACCATCCCCGTGGTGCTGGGCGGCATCGCCTGGATCGCGCTGTTCGGGCTGGATTCGGACGGCGACGGGCGGGTGGACTTCGGCCCCGCGCTCCGGCTGATCGGCATCGTGGGGTTCCTGGTGTCGGCCTGCGGCCTGTTCCACACCTTGGGCGGCGCGGCGCCCAGCCTGCCCGAGCAGTCGGGCGGCATGCTGGGGCAGATGGTGGGCAAGTCCATGCGCACCGTGTTTGGCGGCATGGGCGGCAACCTGTTCCTGCTGGCGGTGGTGCTGATGTCGGTGACCCTGGCCACCGGCCTGAGCTGGTTCGCGCTGATGGATTGGATCGGCGCCCGGGTGCTGGCCCTGTTCGGCCGTTTCGGGCAGGGCGCCAAGCAGGCGGCCGAGTGGCAGCGTGGCCGCGTGCTGCGCGAGGAGCGCGAGGAAGTGCGCAAGGTCGACACCGCCAAGCGCGCCAAGCGCGAGCCGGTGTACATCGAGCCGCCGGCCAAGAACGTGATCGAGAAGTCCGAGCGCGCCCAGCGCGAGCAGCAGATCCCGCTGTTCAACGCCGGGGGCGGCGAAGGCCTGCCGCCGCTGTCGCTGCTCGACGACCCGAAGGAACAGCCCAAGGGCTATTCCGAGGAAACCCTGGAAACCCTGTCGCGCCAGATCGAGTTCAAGCTCAAGGACTTCCGCGTTGAAGTGGAAGTGGTGGGTGCCTACCCGGGCCCGGTGATCACCCGCTTCGAGATGCAGCCGGCGCCCGGCGTGAAGGGCAGCCAGATCAGTTCGCTGGACAAGGACATCGCCCGCGGGCTGTCGGTGAAGTCGGTGCGCGTGGTGGACGTGATCCCGGGCAAGTCGGTGGTGGGCCTGGAAATCCCCAACTCGCACCGCGAAACGATCTACCTCAGCGAGATCCTGCGCTCGAAGGAATACGACAAGCTGGCCTCGCCGCTGGCGATGGCGCTGGGCAAGGACATCGCCGGCCGGCCGGTGGTGGTGGACCTGGCGCGCATGCCGCACCTGCTGGTGGCCGGCACCACGGGTTCGGGCAAGTCGGTGGGCGTGAACGCCATGGTGTTGAGCCTGCTGTACAAGGCCACCGCCAAGGAAGTGCGCATGCTGATGATCGACCCGAAAATGCTGGAACTGTCGGTGTACCAGAACATCCCCCACCTGCTGGCGCCAGTGGTCACCGACATGAAGGAGGCCGCCAACGGCCTGCGCTGGTGCGTGGCCGAAATGGAGCGCCGCTACAAGCTGATGAGCGCGGTGGGCGTGCGCAACCTGGCCGGCTTCAACCGCAAGGTGAAGGACGCGCGCGACGCCGGCCAGCCGCTGGTGGACCCGCTGTTCCGACCGAACCCCGACCTGGGCGAGGTGCCGCGCACGCTGGAGGAACTGCCCTACATCGTCGTGTTCATCGACGAATTCGCCGACATGATGATGATCGTCGGCAAGAAGGTGGAAGAGCTCATTGCCCGCCTGGCGCAGAAGGCCCGCGCCGCCGGCATCCATCTGATCCTGGCCACGCAGCGGCCGTCGGTGGACGTGATCACCGGCCTGATCAAGGCCAATATCCCCACGCGCATCGCGTTCCAGGTGTCGAGCAAGATCGATTCGCGCACGATTCTTGATCAGTCGGGCGCTGAAACCCTGCTGGGCAACGGCGACATGCTGTACCTGCCGCCCGGCACCGCCATGCCCGAGCGCGTGCACGGCGCCTTCGTCAGCGACGACGAGGTGCACCGCGTGGTGGCGCACCTGCGCGCCAGCGGCGGCGGCCCCGACTATGTCGAGGGCGTGCTGGAAGAAGTGCAGACCATGGGCGACGGCGTGGTGGTGGGCCCCGGCGGCCTGCCCGAATCGGGCAGCTCGGGCGACGAGTCCGACCCGCTGTACGACGAAGCCGTGCGCGTGGTCACCGAAACCCGCCGCGCCTCCATCTCCGGCGTCCAGCGCGGGCTGAAGATCGGCTACAACCGCGCCGCCCGCCTGATCGAAGCCATGGAAGCCGCCGGCATCGTCACCGGCCCCGAACACAACGGCGACCGCCAGGTCATAGCCCCCCCACCCCCGCGCTGAAGAACGGGGTCAGGTTCACTTCTTTTCGCCAAGGCGGGTTGCGGAGAAATTGAACCTGACCCCGTTCCTGCTCTTGGGCTCCGTTCAGCCGGGGCCCGCCAGACTTCGCCCAACGCTTACCCGGCCCGACGACCATGCGAATCCTTGCTTTGCTTTTGCTTACCCTGGCCTCGGCGGGCGCCCACGCGGGTGCCCGTGCGCAGCTGGACGCCTTCAGCCAGGACATCCAGGGGCTGTCGGCCAATTTCTCCCAGCGGGTGTTTGCCTCCGACGGCACGCTGAAGGAAAGCTCCAGTGGCACCGTCCAGCTGCAGGCGCCGCGACAGTTCCGCTGGGAATACCTCAAGCCCTTCCCGCAGCTGCTGGTGGCCGACGGCGACCATATCTGGATCTACGACCCGGACATGGAGCAGGTGACCGTTCGCCAGCAAAGCCTGGAAGAGCAGAACAGCCCCTTGGCCATCCTGATTGACCCGGCCGAGATGGAGCGCCAGTTCGTTTCCAAGGAGGGCGGCAGTGGCCAGGGGCTCGAGTGGCTGGACCTGACCCCGCGCAAGCCCGAGGAGGCGCCCTTCGACCGCGCCCGCCTGGGGTTTGGCGCCGCCGGCCTGGTGCGCATGGAAATGTTCGACGGCCTGGGCCAGCGCACGGTGATGGGCTTCTCGGCGTGGAAGCGCAATCCGGCGTTCGCCCCCGGCAGTTTCACCTTCCAGCCGCCCGAGGGCGTGGACGTGGTGGGTGACGTGGCGCCCGGCGCCCAGGTCATTCCCCTGCAGGACTAAGCCCCGTTCCGGGTTTTTCGGTTGAGGATGAGGGTGTGGCCAAGAAGTTGAGTGCCGGCGATTCGCTGTTCCAGGCGCCCGAGGGGCTGAAGCCGCTGGCGGAGCGCATGCGGCCGGCGGCGATCGACGAGATGGTGGGCCAGCGCCGGCTGGTGGCGCCGGGCTCGGCGCTGCGCCGCGCGGTGGAATCGGGCCGCGTGCATTCGATGATCCTCTGGGGCCCGCCCGGCTGCGGCAAGACCACGCTGGCGCTGCTGTTGGCCCGCTACGCCGAGGCCGAGTTCGTCGCCATCTCCGCCGTGCTCTCGGGCCTGCCGCAGGTGCGCGAAGTGCTTGCGGCGGCCGAGCAGCGCTTCAACGAAGGCCGCCGCACCGTCCTGTTCGTGGACGAGGTGCACCGCTTCAACAAGACCCAGCAGGACGCCTTCCTGCCGCACATCGAGCGCGGCAGCATCCTGTTCGTGGGCGCCACCACTGAAAACCCGTCGTTCGAACTCAATTCCGCGCTGCTGTCGCGTTGCCGCGTGCACGTGCTGGAAGCCGTGTCGCGCGACGACATCGTCGAGGCCCTGAAGCGCGCGCTGGCCGACGAGCCGCGCGGCCTGGGCGGGCAGGGCATCACCGTGGACGACGAGCGCCTGCGCGAGATCGCCGGCGCCGCCGACGGCGACGTGCGCCGCGGCCTGACCCTGCTGGAAATCGCCGCCGAACTGGCCGCCGA
>NZ_JAIBFH010000427.1 GCF_019459675.1 Arenimonas sp. | reverse complement strand
GGGCGGGGGGTGGCCCCCCCCCCCCGCTTTCATGTGTGGCTTCGCGACCGGCGTTTTCCTGGCGGTCGGTGGGCAACGCGCTTGCAGGATTTCACGGCTGCGCGCCGGCCGCCGGGCGCCACAGGTCCACCGCGAAATCGGCTTCGTACGGCGGCACGTTGCATTCGATCACGTCGTCGGGCGCAATCTTGAGCGTGATGCCGACGATATCGGCGCGCACCGGCATGCGGTGGCGCTGGCGGTCCACCAGCACGGCGGCGTGCACGTGCGCGGGCTTCTGCGTGGCCAGCCATTCAAACACGCGCATCAGCGAATAGCCCTGGTACAGCACGTCGTCCACCACGATCACGCGGCGGTTGAGCAGGTTGGCGCCGTTGGGCGCTTCAAGGTGCGTTTCCGGGTGCAGCAGCTCGAGGTTGTCGGCATAGCGCTTCACCTTCAGGTCCAGGCGCTCGATCTGGGCCCAGGGCGCATGCACCTTGATGCGCGCGTGCAGCCGGTCGGCCAGCGGCGCGCCCCGGCGCAGCATGCCCAGCAGCACCGTGGGCGTGGCGTCCAGGAAGGCCGCGGCCTGGCGCGCCATGTCGTCCACCACCAGCTCCAGGTCCACTTCAGAATAAAGGCGGTAGCGGTCGGCGGGCATGGCGGGCTCCTTCAGGGGTTGGCCTAGGTTAGCGTTTACCGCGCGCAGCGCGCCAACTGGCCGGCCCCGCCGCTTGGCCTTACGATGGTGCCACGCACTCACGGACCCGACGCCATGAAGCCGCGCACTCCCGGCAAACCCGACACCGACGACGACCAGCGCCTGCTGGCCGTGCTGATAGACGCCGACAATGCCGCACCCGGTGTCATCGAGGGCCTGCTGGCCGAGGTGGCCAAGTACGGCGTGGCCAGCGTGAAGCGCATCTACGGTGACTTCACCTCGCCCCAGCAGACGCAGTGGAAAAAGGCGCTGCTCAAGCACTCCATTCAACCGGTGCAGCAGTTCGCCTACACCAGCGGCAAGAACGCCACCGACAGTTCGATGATCATCGACGCGATGGACCTGATGTACACGGGCCGCTTCGGCGGGTTCTGCCTGGTGTCGAGCGACAGCGACTTCACGCGGCTGGCGCAGCGGCTTCGCGAAGAGGGCCACACGGTCTACGGCTTCGGCGAGCGCAAGACCCCCGATCCGTTCGTGCAGGCCTGCGACAAGTTCATCTACACCGACCTGCTGCGCCGCGAACCCCCGCCCGAAGCCCCGGCGGCGGCGGTGGCGAAGTCAAAGGCCAAGCCCTCCAGGAAACAGCCCGCCACGGCGCCAAGCGCCGCCCCTGCTGCCGCCAAGCCCGCCGCACCGGCCGTTCCTGGCGACCTGCTGGCGCAGGCCATCGAAGAGGCCGCGGACGATGAAGGCTGGGCGTTTCTGGGCACGGTGGGTTCGTACCTGGGGAAGATCCGGCCCGACTTCGACCCGCGCCTTTACGGCCACAAGAAACTCAGCGAGCTGTTCAAGGCCCACCCGGCCCTGTTCGAAATCCAGGAGCGCGGCAGCGTCGGCGGCAGCAAATCCATCCACGTGCGGCTCCGGGCCTGACCGGGCCAGGCGGCCGGCCACCCCCGCGCAAGCCGCGGCCTGCGCTCAGTCGAAAGGGCGCCGCAGCCGGGCCGGATCGATGCCCATGCGCAGGCAGGAACGCTGTGCCGGCCCGTCGTTGAGTGCCGCCCGGAACACCGGCGCCATGGCCCGCAGGCTGCCGGCGCCGATGCGGGCCCGCAGTGCGTCGGCGGGCGTGCGCCGCAGCATCGTGATGGCCCAGGCGGGCAGCAGCGCGGCGCCGGCGCCCAGGAAGACGTCGCGCGACAGGCCCGGCGCGGGAACCGGCAGGCGCATGCGCGCCAGCACGTCGATGACCGTGCGCGAGCGCGCCGTGTAGGCCAACTGCGGCCGCACCTTCGCCAGGTAGGCTTCCACCTGCGCTTCACTGCGCGGCACGTCGGTGGCGCCCAGGCGCTCTGCCACCACGCGCGTCTGGTCGTAGTAGCGATCGGCGTGCGCCACCGGCACGGCACCCGCATAGCGGCGGTAGCCCTGCAGGAACCCGTAGGCCTCGGTGACATGCACCCAGGTCAGCAGCGCCGGATCGTCGGCGGAATAGGGCGCGCCGCTTTCGGTCACTCCGCGCACTTTCGAATGAATGCGCTTCACCCGGTCGATCAGCCGCTGCGCTTCGGCCGTCGGCGCGTAGCTGGTGCCGGCCACGAAGTCGGTGGTGCGTCGCAGGCGGCCCACCAGGTCGTCGCGGAAGTTGGAGTGGTCCCACACTCCGGCCAGGGCCGCCGGGTGCAGCGTCTGCAGCATCAGCGCGCACAGGCCGCCGCTGAGCATGCCCGGAAAGTCGGCATGCACCCGCCACACCGGACCCTCCGGGTCGAACAGGCCCGGGTCGCCCAAGGGCTGGTCGTAATCAATGCCGCTGCCGTCGGGCGCGCGCGGGAAGGCGTGCAGCACCCACCCGCGAACGCGGTCGCGCAAGGCATGGCCAAGGGGAGACGTCATGCGGTCAGGCTAGCGCGCCCGGGATGAAGGCACGAACAAGGCCGGTACCCGCGTGTGGACGGGCGGGACGGCTGCACGGTCAGGCCTTGTCCAACGGATGAACAGACCGCCGCATTTGCCTTGACGGCGGTCAAACGCCCGGCCAGCGACCGGCGTAGGCTGGAATTGCGCCGTGCGCGCACCGTCCCCGAAGGAGTACGCCATGATCCGCGACATCCTTGTGCCCTTGCAGTACAACGCCAGCGACAGCGCGGCCCTGGCGGCGGCCGCCCTGCTGGCGGTGGCCCACGAAGCCCGGGTGGCGGTGCTGGCCGCGGTGGCTTACCCGGTACCCATCGCCAGCGAATGGGGCATGGCCACCACGATGGTCAGCCAGGTGGACTTCGACCGCGTGCTGGGCGCCGCGCGCGCCGCCGGCGAGGTGGCCAGGCTGCAGGTGGAGCGCGCCGGCGCCGACTGCGAGCTGCGCGTGGTCGAAACCCTGCTCAACGAGCCCGAAGAGGCGGCGGCACTGCACGGGCGCCACGCTGACCTGTCGGTGTTCGGCGGCATGCTGCCGGAGGGGCCGGATGCCCGCTTCGCGCTGGGCTTCAGCGCCCTGCTGCTCGACACCGGGCGCCCGGTGTTGATGGTGCCGCCGAGTGCGAAGCTGCTGGTGCCGCCGCGCCGCGTGGTGCTGGCCTGGCAGCCACGGCGCGAGCCCAGCCGCGCCATCCACGATGCGCTGGCGTTGCTGCCGCGCGACGCCCGCGTGGACGTGCTGGTGCTCGACCCCGAGGTGGGCGAGTCCGGACACGGCCCGCAGCCCGGCGCCGACATCGCCGGCCACCTGGCGCGGCATGGGCTGCAGGTGAAAGTGGTGGCGCTGCCGCGCGAAGGCCGCAGCACCGGCACGGCCATCGTTGATTACGCCAGCCAGCAGCAGGCCGACCTGGTGGTGATGGGCGGCTACGGCCACTCGCGCTGGCGCCAGCGGATACTCGGCGGCACGACGCGATCGGTGCTGGAACAGGCCACCTTTCCCGTGCTGTTCGCGCATTGATGCGGTTGATGCGTCGCCTGCTGGCGCTGTGCCTGCTGGGCGCATGCACCGTTGCCGCCGCGCAGGGCGCACCCGCCGCGCCGCTGCAGCTGCTGCCCGGGGAATACCTCTGGCTGCCCGAGCTTTCACCGCGCGGACCGGTGCTGATGCTGGTGAGCCTGCCCGAGCAGCGCGCCTACGTGTATCGCAACGGCGTACGCATCGGCGTGGCCACCGTCAGCACCGGCAAGCCCGGATATGAAACGCCGACCGGCGTGTTCACCATCCTGCAGAAAAAACGCGAGCACTATTCCAACCTCTACGACGACGCACCCATGCCGTTCATGCAGCGGCTGACCTGGGACGGCGTGGCGATGCACGCCGGCCGCGTGCCCGGCTATCCGGCCTCGCACGGCTGCGTGCGCCTGCCGCATGCGTTCTCGGAAAAACTTTTCGACGTCACCACCCGCGGCATGACCGTGGTGATCGTGGACCAGGCCAACCGCGCGCCGATGCTGGCCGATCCTGCGCTGTTTCCGGCGCCGGCGCCCAAGGGGCTGCCGACGTCCACGCCGCTGCCGCGGCTGCAGTCCCCGGCCATGCCCGAGCCCGGCTACACCTGGGCGCCCGAGCAAGCGCCGCCGGGCGCACTGACGGTGGTGGTGAGCACGCTCGACCGCCAGGTGGTCGTGCTGCGCGAAGGCATCGAGATCGGCCGGGGGCCGGTGCGCATTCTCGACGGCACGTTCTCGGGAACGCTCGCCTATCTGCTGCTGGAAGGCACGGACGGCCAGGCGCCGGCGGTGCTGCCGGACCGGCCGCGCCGGCGCTGGCTGCGCGTGCACGGCGAAGGCGAGGACGATCCGGCGCGCCTGGCCGGGATGCTGGGCGTGGCGCCCGGCTTCAGCCGCGCGGTCTACGACGCCATGGTGCCGGGGACCAGCCTGGTCATCACCGACCAGGCGCTCGGAGTGGCGTCCGGCCTGACGGTGCTGCAGGCGGACGGGCCGGTGGTTCCGGTTGAACCCGGTTCAGGTGGGCCATGACCAGGCTGGGTATGCTGGCGCCCATGTTGCGCACCGCCCTGCTGATGCTTGCCTGGGTTGCCCTGCCGGCTGCCGCCGACGCGGGACTGCTTGCGCGCCTGTCCGCCGCCGCGCCCGACGCCGACCCGAAGGTGCTGGCGCTGGCGCTGCAGGCACGCGGCTGCGCGATGGCCAGTGAGGGCGTGGACACGGCGTCCCGGCTGGCGGTGATCGACTACTCGCGGCCGTCCACCGAGACGCGCCTGTGGGTGTTCGACCTCAAGCGCAAGGCGCTGCTGTTCGCCGAACACGTGGCCCACGGCCAGGGCAGCGGCGAGAACGTCCCCACGGCATTCTCCAACCGCGACGGCAGCCACCAGTCCAGCCTGGGCCTGTTCCGCACGGCCGAAACGTATGTGGGCGGCAACGGTTATTCGATGCGGATGGACGGCCTGGAGCCCGGCGTCAACGACGCCGCGCGCGACCGCTTGATCGTGATGCACGGCGCGCCCTACGTGGACCCGCTGGCGGCGCTCAAGCAGGGCCGCCTGGGCCGCAGCTACGGCTGCCCGGCCGTGCGCCCGCAGGTGGCGCGGGCCATGATCGACACGCTCAAGCAGGGCCAGCTGCTGTTCGCCTACTACCCCGATCCGGGGTGGCTGGCCAATTCGCGGGTGCTCGGCTGCGACGGCAAGGTCACCGCCAGCGCCGGCAAGGCGCGTCCGCGCGGCTGAAGCGCAGGCACCGCGCCACGCCGGGCCCTGCGGCTCAGGTGCAGCGAACAGCGGTAACGCGGTTGTCGGCGTCCACGTCCAGGTTCACCCGGTCTTCCCGGTAGTCCATGGTCACCATCATGTCGGGCTTGATCACGCGCACGCTCTCGGACGTGGTGTCGGCTTTCACCTTGGCCACCAGCGCCTCGTCGGCGATCTGGCCAATGGCCCATTGGCCCTTGTCGGCTTGGCAGGTCATGGCGGTTTCCTCGGCAGGGGCGGCAATGGTTTCGGGCGGGGTGGGGGCGTCGGCGGGCACCGGCACGGTGGCAGCCGGCCCGGACACCGCAGGACCGCCGCAGGCGGCGACGGCCAGCAGGGCGGCGATCATCAGGGGAAAGCGAACAGTGGGCGTCATGTGGGAACTCCGTCGGCGGCTGGTTCCCCGAGCCTAGCCCAAGGCGCTGCTTGCCGCCTTAACCCCGGCCTGCCGGCACCCCGGCATTTACTCGCCCGCCGCGGCTGCCGCCCTCGCGGCGGGGGAAAATTGCGCCAGCACGGCATCCAGGGTTGGCGCGACGTGGGTTTCCATCGGGCAGTGGCCGGCCCCGGCCACCGTGATGCGGCGGGCCGAAGGCAGGGCGGCCTGCAGCCGGTCGGCGACCTCGGGCTTCACCCACTGGTCGTTCTCGCCCCACAAAATCAGCGTTGGAACAATGTCCAGGTCGGCACCGGTAGGCGTGGCCGGCCACTGCGCGGCGTAGCCGTTCATGATGGCCAGCGCCGTGCCGGGCTGGCGCAGCGGTGCCAGGTAGCCTTCGATTTCTTCGGGGCTGGCGGCGCGGCCGTAGGCCTTGGCCAGCAGTTCGCCGATCTTTTGCTCGCGCAGGTAGCGTCGCTCGAGCAGGCCGGCCAACCAGCGCCGCAGGCGCGGTGCCTTGAAGCGCTCGCGGTTGCGCAGTTCCTTGGCCGACGGGATCGGGTTGCCGGCCAGGTACACCACGCTGGCGATGTCGCCCGGCATGTCCTGCACCAGTTCGGCCACCACGCGCGTGCCCATGGAATGGCCAAGCAGGCACCAGCCGGCGCCGCGTTCGCGCAGCCACGGCGCCAGGGCCGCGCCGGCGGTGCCGGGGAAGGGCGTGCGCGCGCTGTAGCCGTAGGCGGGCAGGTCAAGCGCCCAGACCTCGTGCCCGGCCGCCGCCAGGGCCGGCGCCAGGTCGCGGAATGAAAACGTCGAGCCGCCGAACCCGTGCAGCAGCAGGACCGGGCAGCCGCCCGCGGCGCCCACCGCCGGGCCGGGCCGCCCGGGGGCCGGCCCCCCGGGC
>NZ_JAIBFH010000382.1 GCF_019459675.1 Arenimonas sp. | reverse complement strand
GGGGGGGGGGGTGTGGGGGGTCTATCGGTGGCGGGCGTGGCCAACCCCCCGGGTTTACGGGCGCTAACGCGCCGACTCCGCGCTCGAACTGCTCCAGCAGTACCAGTCGCTGCAGAGCGGCTCCAACGACTTCGCGATGATGGCCCAGGTCATGCAGCCGCTCCCTGCCGACGCCCGCCTGGTCAGCTGGCAGCGCGAGGGTGAGCGCCTGCAGGCGGGCGTGCTGTCGCGCGAGCTCGATCCACGCAAATATGTTTCCGCCTTCGAGGGCCACCCCTCGCTGTCGGCCGTGGTCGCCAGCCCGGCGACGGACGGCAAGGGCATGCTGCTCGACTTCAGCCTGGCCGCGGCCGCCGCGGCGTTGGAGCCGGCGCCGTGATGGCTGCGCGGTGGGAACAGGTCCGCCAGGAATGGCGGCAGAACCGACGATTCCGGCTTGGCCTGCTGGTGGTGCTGCTGGTGCTGGGACTGCAGGGGGTGCTGATGCTGTCTGACCGGCAGAAGGTGCTGGCCGAGGGCTACGAGCGGGAGGCCGCGCTGCTTGATCGCCTGACGGAAGCCAGCCGCGAGTCGGCGTGGCCCGAACGCGCCGACCAGGCCGAGGCGGCGCTCGCCGCTGCGCGCGACACGGTGCCCCAGGTCAGCAGCGCCGGTCTGGCCCAGGCCGAACTGCAGGCCTGGCTCAGCGGCCAGGCCGCCAGCGGCGGACTGCAGGATCCGCGCGTGCGGGTCGAGTCCACCCTGGACGTGCCGGGCCAGGCCGAGCTGTGGCAGGTGATTGCCCGGCTTGACGCCGTGGTGCCGCCGGGTCGGCTGGAAGGCTTCCTGCGTGCGCTGTCCACGGGACTGCCCTGGATCCAGGCCGAACGGCTGGAAGTGACCGAAGGTCGGGATACCCGGCTGGGCGTCATCGTGCGGGCTTATTACCGCAAGCCCGCGGCGCCCGGCGCTGCCGGAGCCGCCCCGGCGCCCAACGCACCTGCTGCTGACGGAGCAATCCAGTGAGCCCGGCCCTGCGGACTGCCCTGCGCTTCGCCGCCCCCTTCGCGGTGGGCGTGCTGGGCTACCTGCTGCTGGGGGCCGGGCCTCGTTCGGGTGCGGCCCGTGATACCGTGCCGGTCGATTGGGCGCTGCCGGTGGACGCTGCGCCGGACCTGGCTGCGGCGGCCGAACTCTGGCGCACCCGGTCGCCCTGGGGCGCCGTGGCGGCCGGAGCCGATGCCGCCTCCGACCAGGATGACAACGCCACCCTCCCGGTGGGCGTGTTCGCGGCGCGCGACGGGCTGGTGGCCCTGTTCGCCATCCCCGGTGCGCCCCTGCTCCGGGTGCGCCAGGGCGACCGCCTTCCCAGCGGCGGGCAGGTGACCAGCATTTCCCCGACCGGGGTGGGTTGGACCGACGCCAAGGGCCAGACCCGCCAGAGACAGCTCTTCATCGACCCTGACCCGCGCGCCACGGCGCCGAGTGATTCGCCGCCGCCGCGCCGCCGCCGTGCCTCCACTTCTTCGCAAGGCCAGTGAATATGATCCAAAGCCAATCCACCGTCCGCGCCGCCGCGCACCGCCCAGCCCGTTCGCGCCGCGCTGCCGTCCGGCAGTCGCTGGCCGCCCTGCTGGTCGGCCTGCTGGCCGCCTGTGCCACGGTGACCCCGCCAAGCTTCCCGGACCCGCTGCGCGCGCCCAAGGCCGAAACGGTGGGCCAGGACGTATTGGAAGAGGCTGCTGACGCCGAACGCAGCCGCCCGCGCATCGAGTCCGGCCCCACCGTGGAAAATGCGCCCGTGCGCATGGTGAACCGCGACAACCTGCCGCGCATGCCCAACAACAAGTCCATCTCCCTGAGCCTGGACGGCGTGACGCTGAGCGCTTTCATCAATGAAGTTTTCGGCACCGAGCTGGGCTTTTCGATCGAGATCGACCAGACCGTGCGCGCCCGCACCGAATTGGTCAGCCTGCGCCTGGTCGACCCCGAGCCTTCGCATCGGCTGTACGTGATCGCCCAGGAAGTGCTGCAGCGCTACGGCATCCTGATCACCGAAGAAAACGGCCTGCTTCGCTTCGCGCCGGGTGAGGGTGAAGCCGGAGACCCGCCGCGTCTGATCACGGCCCGCGCGCTGCCCGAAGTGCCGGCCGGCCAGCGCCCGGTGTTCGTCGCCATGCCCCTGGACGTCAGCGAGCCCGGCCGCATCGCCGCCCAGGTGCGCGGCCTGTTCGGCACCGGCGCCGGCGTCACCCTGACCGAAATGGTGGACGTAAACGCGCTGCTGATCAGCGGCTCGCCGGCCTCCGTGCAGGCGGCCATGGAGGCGGTGGCCATGCTTGACCGCGTGGCGCTGCGCGACAAGCGCTCGCTGCGCATCAACCCCCTGTACCTGGGCGCCGACGTGCTGGCCAAGGAGCTGCGCGACGTGCTGGTGGCGCAGGGTTATTCGGTGCGGGCTGGCGCCGGCACGGCCGGGGTGCTCACCTTCGTCCCGGTGGTGTCGGCCAATGCGCTGATCATTTTCGCCGAGTCCGACCAGGCCCTGGCCGCGGCGGCGGAATGGGCCGAGCGCCTGGACCAGCCCAGCGACGAAAGCGCCGGCGACGGCGGCGTCTATTTATATGCTGCCCGCCACACCACGGTGGAGACGCTGCTGCCGGTGCTGGAGGCGCTGGTGGGAACCGGCGGCGGCACCGGCGGC
>NZ_JAIBFH010000373.1 GCF_019459675.1 Arenimonas sp. | reverse complement strand
GGGGGGGGGGTGGGCGCCCAGCACCATCGGCGGGTGCGGCGTTAACGTTTCATCCTGCGCCTGGCCCTGGGCCGCCGCGCCGCGGCGAAACCGCGCCACCAGGGAGGCCAGCTTCGCGCGCCGCCAGGATTCGCTGCGGATCAGGCGCAGGCTGGCGCGCATGGCGGCCGCCATCGCCGGTGCCGGCGCGGTGGAAAACAGATAAGGGCGCGCGGTTTCAGCCACGTGCCCGACCACGCTGTCGCTGCCCAGCAGCATGGCGCCCTGGCCGCCGAAAGCCTTGCCCAGCGGCACCAGCAGCAGCGGCACTTCGCGCGCGCCCAGTCCGGCCACCGCCAGGCTGCCGCGGCCTTCCGGACCCAGCACGCCGATGCCGTGCGCGTCGTCCACGAACAGCGTCGCGTCCTGCGTTCGCGCCACCAGGGCCAGGTCGGCCAGCGGGGCCTGGTCGCCGTCCATGCTGAAGACGCCGTCGGTGGCCAGGATGGCGGCGCCTTCGCGCCGCGACATCAGCTGGCGCAGCGCCGCTTCCACGTCGCGGTGCGGATAGCGCTTGAGCTCGCAGCCCGACAGGCGCGCGCCGTCGATCAGGCAGGCGTGGTTGAGTTTGTCCTGCACGCAGGTGTCGCCTTCGCCCAGCAGCGACTGCATCACCGCCAGGTTGGCCAGGTAGCCACTGCCGAACAGCAGGCCGCGCTCGTAGCCCAGCCACTGCGCCATTTCGCTTTCCAGGGCGACGTGTTCGCCATGGTGGCCGCTGACGCCGGCCGAGCCGGTGCTGCCCACGCCGTGCCAGGCCGCGGCTTCCTGCAGCGCGGCCACCACGTCCAGGTGCTGGCTCAGGCCCAGGTAATCGTTGCCGCAGAAGCTGGTGAGCTGGCGGCCATCCACCAGCACCTGGGCACCTTCGCGCGCTTCCACGGCGCGCCGGACCCGCGTGGCCGCCGCGGCCTTGCGCTCGGCACGGGCAACGGCAAGGCGATCGGCGAGGCGGGTGCGGGCCACGTCAGGCGGCGCAGGTGGTGGCGGGCACGACGATGTCGGCGTGCACGGTGTTGGTGTCGTATTCCTGCACCAGCGGCATCGGCACCAGGCCCAGGCGCTTGAACAGCGCCTGGTCGGCCTCGACGTCGGGGTTGCCGGTGGTCAGCAGCTTTTCGCCGTAGAAGATCGAATTGGCGCCGGCCAGGAAGCACAGGGCCTGCAGTTCGTCGTTCATTTCAGCGCGCCCCGCCGACAGCCGCACCATCGCGGCCGGCATCAGCAGGCGGGCCACGGCGATGGTGCGCACGAACTCGAACGGGTCCAGCAGCGCGGTGCCCTTGAGCGGCGTGCCTTCCACCTGCACCAGCCGGTTGATCGGCACCGAATCGGGATGCGCCGGCAGGTTGGCCAGCGCCTGCAGCAGGCCGGCGCGCTGGCTGCGCGATTCGCCCATGCCGACGATGCCGCCGCAGCAGGTTTTCATGCCGGCGTCGCGCACGTGTTCCAGGGTGTCCAGGCGGTCCTGGTATTCGCGGGTCTGGATGACGTCGCCGTAGAACTCGGGCGCGGTGTCGAGATTGTGGTTGTAGTAGTCCAGGCCCGCGTCGCGCAGCGCCTGGGCCTGGCTGCCCTTGAGCATGCCCAGGGTGGCGCAGGTTTCCAGGCCCAGGGCCTTCACGCCGCTGATCATCGCGGCCACCTTGGGGATGTCGCGGTCCTTGGGGCTGCGCCAGGCGGCACCCATGCAGAAGCGCGACGCGCCGGCGGCCTTGGCGGCGCGGGCCTTGTCCATCACTTCGTCCAGGTCCATCAGCTTCTGGGCCTGCACGCCGGTGTCGTAGCGCGCGGCCTGCGGGCAGTAGGCGCAGTCTTCGGGGCAGCCGCCGGTCTTCACCGACAGCAGGGTGGACACCTGCACCTGGGTCGGGTCGAAGCGCTCGCGGTGCGTGGCGCCGGCGCGGGCCATCAGCTCGGGGAAAGACAGGTCGAACAGGGCGAGGACTTCGTCGCGCGTCCAGTCGTGGCGGATGACAGCAGGCATGGTCGAACCCTGACGGCGGAAGGCAATGGAATCAAGGAGTCTGGTGAGCATGCCCAGCCCTGTCAACCAAACGCCCGGCCC
>NZ_JAIBFH010000372.1 GCF_019459675.1 Arenimonas sp. | reverse complement strand
GGGCGGGGGGCCCTGTTCAAATGGGGGGCGCCGGGCTGCGGGGGGCCGGGGGGCGCGCGCCGGGCGATGGCCGGCACGGCGGGATTGCGGGGCCGGATGCAGAGCTGCCTGAGCACGCCCTGGATATTGGCGCCAAGGTAGTCTTCCGGCGACGCCAGGCGGTCGAGCTGGTCGCGCGCCTCGGCCAACAGCGCGCCGGAGGCCAGGAACTCCTTGGTGTTGACGTTGATGGCGGCCAGCGTGACGCGCGCCATGATGCCCATCTCGACCTCGCCAAGGCGATCGGCCATGTCGATTGCCTCGCGCGCGAGCGCGATCGCGTCGTCATATTCCTCGCGCTTGAGGGCCTCCCGGGACAGGCTGAACGCAGCCGCCACGATCATGGGGTGGTCGCCGCCCAACGACCGGCGGCGCATCTCGAGCGAGCGCTGCATCATCGCGTAGGCCTCGTCGGCACGACCAAGCTCATCCACGACGTAGGCATGGTTGTTCACCAGCATCGCCAGCTCGGGGCTGCCGTCGGGGAAAATCGCCTGCATCTGCGCGGTGGCGTCGCGATACAGCTTGTCCGCGTCGTCCAGTTCACCCAGCCCGTGGGCCGCATACGCGAGGTTACCCAGCAGCAACGCCGGCGCCGAGGGTTGGTCGGGCACGCGAATGCCGTCGGCGTTCAGGGCAAAGGCGCGCAACAGGTATTCGCGCGCCTTCGGGTAGTCCTCGGCGTCCAGGAAGAGCTGGCCCAGGTTGTTCACCGCGATGAAGTACAGCGGTTTCCCGGTCTGGCCGGTAGCCTCGAGTCGTTCGATCACCCGGCGCAGCTCTGCTTCGGCCTCGCTGGTGCGCCCCTGGTCCTTGCGGAGCTGCGCGATCGCCTCCCGAACCTTCAGCGTGAACAAGTGATCCTCTCCGAATGCGGCCTGCGCATGCTCCAGGGCCAGCGTCAGCTCGCGTTCGGCGATGTCGAGCCTGGATCGGCTCAGCATGCTGTAGCCCAGGGCGAAGCGCACCCGCGCCGCCAGGTCGGGCCGGTCGGCGAACCGCTTCGACACCCTGCCCGCGGCATCATCCACCGCCTGGCTCAGGCTCAGCGTGGTGCCCGTGGTGAAGGGGTCGGACGAACCCAGCACGTCCATCAGGAAGGCGTTCACCGATTCGGTATCGGCCGCGGCACGGGTGGCTTCCTGCGCCTGCCAGAACGCAACGCCGCTCGCCGTGAGCACGGCCAGCAGCGCCAGCGTCGCCGCGATCGTCCCGACGCGGTGGCGGCCGATGAACTTGCGCAGCCGGTAGGCGCCCGAATCGGGATGTGCGTGCACCGGCTGCCCGTCGAGGTAGCGGCGGATGTCGTCGGCCAGTTCCTGCGCCGAACCGTAGCGTCGGGAAGCCTCCTTGTGCATGGCCTTGGCGACGATGCGCTCGACGTCGGGGCTGAGCTGGGCGCGGCGCTGCCGGCGCTCGGCGTCGGTGATGGCGGCCTTGGCCAGCATCTTGTGCATGGGGTCGGGCAGCGTGTCGCAGACGATGTGTTCGGCCTCGGCCGGGCGCAGGCCGCCCAGTTCGTAGGGGCGCACGCCGGCCAGCAGCTGGTACAGCACCACGCCCAGCGAATACACGTCCGAACTGGTGGTCAGCGCTTCCTGGCGCACCTGCTCGGGGCTGGCGTAGGCCGGCGTCATGGCCGAGAGCGAGGTGCCCTTTTCGCCGCCCAGCGGTTCCTGCTCCAGGATCTTGGCGATGCCGAAATCCAGCAGCCGCGGCTCGCCGTTGTCGCCCACCAGGATGTTGTCGGGCTTGAGGTCGCGGTGCACGATCAGGTGGCGGTGCGCTTCCTGCACGCCGTCGCAGACCTTGCAGAACAACGCCAGCCGCGCCGGCACGTCGAGCTTGTTGTTCTTGCAGTAGTCGGTTAGCGAAACGCCGTCGACGTATTCCATCACCAGGTAGGGAATGCCGCCGGCGGTGCTGCCGCCGTCGAGGATGCGCGCCACGTTCGGGTGGCTCATGCGCGCCAGGATCGAGCGCTCGGCCTCGAAGCGCGTGATCAGCTGGCGGCGGAAATCGGCCGCAGCCAGCAGGTGCACCGGGCGCACCAGTTTGATCGCCACCTGCTGGTCGTAGACGTCGTCGGCGCGCCGGCCCAGGTACACCACGCCCATGCCGCCGGCTTCCAGCGGCTTGAGCAGCTCGTAGTTGCCCAAGCGCTCCCCTATCTTGGGGAATTCCGGCGGCACCTCGTCGGGCATCACGGCGGTTTCTTCCAGGAATCCCGCGGCCTCGCGCTCCGCGCCCAGCAGGCGCACCACCCCTTCCATCACTTCCCTGGACTGCCCCTGCCCCGCAAGCCACTCCATGCGCCGGGCCGCGGGCTGCTCCAGCGCCTGTTCGAAAAGCTGCAACACCTGTATTTCGAGCGAAGTCTTCATGCCATCCCCTGGCCGCCCATTGCGGCCTGACACTAACAGAAGGCGCATTACACGGCCGGCTTGGCTCATGGGCTGCGGCAGGCGCCCCGCGCTAGACTGGGCACCATGCCCGGAGACGTGACTTCGCTGCTTTCCGCCTGGCGCCGCGGCGATGCCGACGCGCGCGACCAGCTGGTGCGCATCGTCTACCCCGAGCTGCGGGCCATGGCCGACCGGCAATTGCGCGGCGAGCGCGCCAACCACACCCTGCAGCCCACCGCCTTGGTGAACGAGGCCTACCTGCGTCTGTCGGGCCTCGACCGCATCGACTGGCAGGATCGCGCCCACTTCGTGCGCATGGCCGCGCGGCTGATGCGCGAGATCCTGGTGGACCACGCCCGGCGGCGCGACGCCGCCAAGCGCGACGGCGGCCACCGCGTCACCCTCACCGGGCTGGACATGCCCGCCGAAGAGCCCGGCCTGGACGTGATGGCGCTCGACGCCGCCCTCGCCCGGCTCGAGCAGATCGACCCCGACAAGGCGCGTCTGGTGGAACTGCGCTATTTCGGCGGCCTCACCATCGAAGAAACCGCCGAAGCCATGGCCTTGTCGCCAGCCACGGTCAAGCGGCACTGGCAGGCCGCGCGGGCCTGGCTGTTCGACGCCATGGGCGACCTGCGCTAGACGCCCGCCGCGACCGATGAGCCGGCCGGGCCCCGTTTTGCGCCATTGAAGGTCAACACCGGGAGAAACCACATGCCAACCCTGCCGCGCCATCTCATCGCCCTGGCCCTGGCCAGCCTGTGCGTGCCATCCGCCGGCTGCCGCCAGGGCGCCGATCCGCCGGAGGTTGTCGGCAGCGACAGTCGCCTGGTGCGAGCCCCGGACGCTGCCGCCAACCCGGGCCCGGGCGCACCCGAACCTTGGCCGGGAGCGGCCGACACCGCCGTCCCGCCGCCCGCCCTCACCACTGCCGCAGCGGCCATCGGCGACGCACCCGCCGGCGGCGGCATGCAGCGCGTTTCGGTGATCGACCCCAGCGGCTTCGGGCAGCCGATGCCGGCGCTGTGGGTGCAGATCCCCGCGGGCTGGCAAACCAGCGGCGGCGTGGTCTGGAATGCGCAGGCGCCGTGCGGCGCCACGCCCGGCTTCCAGTGGCAGGCGCAGTCGGCCGACGGCCGCCAGCGCCTGGAGATGCTGCCGCCCGATGCATGGACCTGGGACAACCTGGGCATGGACCTGCCCGGCGGCAGCTGCCCGCGCCTGCCGATCACCACGGTGCAGGCTTACCTGCAGTCGCTGGTGGAACGGATGCGGCCCGGCGCACGCGTGCTCGACTACCGCAGCCGCGACGACCTTGTCCGCACGCCGCCGATGCCCTCGGACGCGCAGACGCGCCACTGGAAACAGGGCGGCGAAATGCTGGTGGCCTACACCGGCCCATCCGGCGAAGTGCGCGAGAGCTTCCTGGCGGTCGTGCAGTTTTCGGAAACCACGATGGCGGGCGTGATGCCGGGTGAGGTGCGCAAGTTCATCAGCGGCATCGCCGGCTCGCCGGTGGTCGCCACCGCGCCGGCCGGGCAGCTCGACCTGGCCGTGGTCACCCACTTCGCCAACAGCCTCCAGCCCGACCCGCAGTGGCAGGCGCGCATGAACCAGCACAACGCCGCGATCACCAAGCGCGGCCTGCAGGGCCAGATCGAGCGCGGCGAAATCATCACCGACACCCACCGCGAGATCGCCGACATCAACCAGCGGGGCTGGGAAAGCCGCAACGACAGCGGCGACGCCATGCACCGCGCCACCGTCGACGGCATCAACAACGTTGACCGCTACAACGACCCGGTGACTGGCGATCAAGTGCAGCTGGACAACCGCTACGACCACGCCTGGCGCGCCAACGACGGCACCTATATCCAGAGCAACGACCCCAACCTCAACCCGCAGGTGGACCTGGGCCTCGAGGCCGAACAGATGGAGCGCAGCGAATGAAACCGTCCAGCCTTCCCTTGAACGCAGCAACGGGCATCGTGCTGTCGCTGATGCTCGCCCTTCCGGCGGCGACCCGCGCCCAGGACAGCTTCGGCTCGACGCCACGCCCGCCGCAACAGCAGCCGCCGCCGCAACCCGGGCCGCCACCGCAGCCACAACAACCGCAGTGGCCAGCGCCGGCGCAGCCAGGCTACGGCCCGGCGACCGGCAGCGGCCCGTCCCCGGCCAACGCTTCGCAGGAAGCCCTGGACCTGGGCGTAGCGCCTACCGCCCAGCTCCACGTCGGCGCCATGCACGGGCCCACGCCCAATGCCATTCCTGGCGGACGGCTGGTGACCACGCCGGAACTGGCCCAGCTGCTGCGCGATGCCAATGCCCAGGCGCTGGTGTTCGACGTCCTGGGCGGCCCCAAGCAGCTGCCCAACGCCATCGCCGCGGTGCCGGCTTCGCAGCCCGGCAACTTCCAGGACCAGACCCAGCAGCAGTTCGGCCAGTTTCTGCAGCAGGCCACCCAGGGCCGGAAGGACCGGCCGATGGTGTTCTACTGCCAGAGCACGCAGTGCTGGATGAGCTACAACGCCGCGCTGCGCGCCATCAATCTGGGCTACACGCGCGTGCTTTGGTACCGCGGCGGCATCGAAGCCTGGGAGCAGGCAGGCCTGCCGCTGGGCAACGCCGGCTACGCGCCGGGCCGGCAGTAGCGGCCAGCGCGGCACGGGCGGGCGTTCGCCAACGGCCCGCTCGCTGGCCGCCGCCTGCGCCGGGGCACGTTCCACCTAAAAGCACACCGGCATTTTGCCCAGCCGTGTCGCCAGGGGACGTCATGCCAGCACCGTCGACAGCGAGCCCGATCACGCGCCGGCAGCTGCTGCGCATGATCGGCCTCACGGCGGGCAGCGCCGTGATGTACCAGGCCATGAGCAGCCTGGGCCTGGCCGCCGAAACCACGTTCCAGTCCATGCCCTCGCTTGGCGCGGCGCCCAAGGGGGCTTCGGTGCTGGTGCTGGGCGCCGGCATCGCCGGCATGGTGGCCGCGTTCGAATTGCGCAAGGCCGGCTACCGGGTGCAGCTGCTGGAATACAACGGTCGCGCCGGCGGACGCGTGATGAGCCTGCGCGGCGGCGACACCTATACCGAGCTCGGCGGCG
>NZ_JAIBFH010000361.1 GCF_019459675.1 Arenimonas sp. | reverse complement strand
GAGTCGCGCAGGACTTCGGCAACCGACACGTCGCCGGAAGCATCAATCTGGGCGCGGCTGATCACGACGACCGGAACGGCGCCTTCGATGTCAGCGCGCTTCAGGCGGGAGCCGGTGACCTCGATGGCGTCGAGGGTGGTGGCGCTATCTTCCGTCGTGTCCGCTTCCTGCGCGATGGCAGGCAGGGCAACGAAGGTGGAAGCGACACCGGCGAGGAGCGCGAAGCGAATCGCGCCAGACAGCTGATTGAAATTAGACATTTACTCTCTCTCCAACGTCAGAGTGATGGTGACTCTAGATACCGGGACAAAGCCTAGAGGTCGATCGTCAGGATAACGGTCACCTTGGCCTGCCGGAGCATAACGCAATCTTTACGTCCCGCAAACCAGGTTAAAGCCCTGTAAACACCCGCCAGGTGGGCGGCCGGAGCCGGCCAGCGCCCAGGATCCTGGCAAAAGTAGTTAAATTACATACACTTATTCGAGATCAATGCGCACGTCGCCGGAGAAAGACTCCAGCCCGATGTCCCCGGCACCCGCGCCCAGTCGGGTTTGCAGGCTCTTGCCGGGGCCGTAGGGCTCGGAGTTGACTTCCCCGGCGGGGCTGGTGATGTCGCCGCTGAAGGTTTCCACCCGCAGGCG
This sequence comes from Arenimonas sp., assembly GCF_019459675.1. Classification (GTDB taxonomy): domain Bacteria; phylum Pseudomonadota; class Gammaproteobacteria; order Xanthomonadales; family Xanthomonadaceae; genus Arenimonas. The sequence continues at coordinate 1,125 of NZ_JAIBFH010000361.1, read as the reverse complement.
GGCCGAGGTGTCGCGGGGCAGGGCCAGGATCAACCCGCCGCTGACCGAATCGGCGGTGATGCGCCCGCCGGGGGCCAGACTGGCCCTCACGCGGCTGTCACCTGACACGCTGCTGATGGCCAGCCGCTCCACCTGCCCGGCGGCCAGCTCGACGTCGCCCGACACCGTTTCGACCTCCACCACCCCGGTCACCCCGCCCCGTATCCGGACCTCCCCGCTCACCGTGTCCACGGCAAGGCTGGCGGTCTGCAGCTCCAGGTCCAGGTCGCCGCTGACGCTGTCGATGCTGGCCTTGCCGGGTTGCGCCGCGCGCACCAGCACGTCGCCGCTGACCGTGTCCACCGACAGGGATCGCCCCGCCACGCCGGAGACGTCCACGCTGGCGCTCACGCTGTCCACCGCCACACCGGCGCCATTGGGCACCGAAACCTCGATGGCGCTGGCCTGGCCCTGGCCACTCTTCCCGCCCCAGCCGAACCAGCTGCCGCCGCCGGAGGGATAGCGCACCTCGATGCGAAGGTTGTCGGCCGTGCCCTCCACCACCAGTTTTTCGACGCCCTCGCCCAGGCTGCCGGTGATGCCCACCTGGGCGCGATCCCAGGTCCGCACGACGATGCGGCCCTTCATGTTCTCGATGGACACACTGCCCGTGGCCGACAGCGGCCGGACCTGGCTGATCGGCGTGGCGGCGAACGCCGGCGCGCTGGCCAGCACCAGCAGTGCCGCGCAGAAAACGGTACGGGTGGTCATGGAATGCTCCTGTGGTGCGTAAGGATAAAAGTGGCTCAGCCGGTGACGGCGCGCTGGGTCAGCGACAGCCGCCGCGAATAGGTCCGGCGCAGCTGGTCGAGCAAGTAGCGCGCACCCGGGTCGCTGTCCATGGCCCGGCGGATCTGCGCCACGCTCTGGTCCAGCGTGGCCAGCGCCGGCTCGAGGGGAGCCGGCAGCGGTGCGCCTTCGAACTGCACCAGGGCCGCCGGGTATTCAATGGTGAGGGCCTGCGCTTCCCGCTGCACCAGCGCGACCTGGGGGTCGGGCGCCCGCGCCCCGCCCCCCCGCCCCCCCCCACCCCCCCCCCACCCAAGCCCCCCCCCCCCCCCCCCGCCGCCCCACCCACCCCCCCCC
>NZ_JAIBFH010000353.1 GCF_019459675.1 Arenimonas sp. | reverse complement strand
AGGGCGGCGTCGGCAAGACCACCACCAGCGCCAGCATCGCCTGCGGCCTGGCCAGGGCCGGCAAGAAAACCGTCGTGATCGACTTCGACGTCGGCCTGCGCAACCTCGACCTGATCATGGGCTGCGAACGCCGGGTCGTTTAAGACTTCGTGAACGTGGTGAACGACGAGGCCAACCTCAAGCAGGCCCTGATCAAGGACAAGCGCTTCGACAACCTGTTCGTGCTGGCCGCTTCCCAGACCCGCGACAAGGATTCGCTGACCAAGGAAGGCGTCGAAAAAGTGCTCAACGGCCTGGTCGAGGAAGGCTTCGACTTCATCCTGTGCGATTCGCCGGCCGGCATCGAAAAGGGCGCGTTCCTGGCGATGTACTTCGCCGACCGCGCCGTGGTGGTGGTGAACCCGGAAGTGAGCTCGGTGCGCGACTCCGACCGCATCCTGGGGCTGCTGGCCAGCAAGACCCGCAAGGCCGAGAACGGCGAGCGCGTGAAGGAGCACCTGCTTCTTACCCGCTACAGCCCCAAGCGGGTGGAGACCGGCGACATGCTGTCGATCGCCGACGTGCAGGAAATCCTGGGCCTGGACGTGGTGGGCGTCATCCCCGAATCACCCGAAGTGCTGCAGAGCTCGAACGCCGGCGTGCCGGTGATCCTGGACGAGAATTCGCCCGCCGGGCAGGCCTACACCGACGCCGTCGCGCGCATCCTGGGCGAAGACCGCCCGATGCGCTTCACCACCGTCGAGAAGAAGGGTTTCTTCTCAAAGATGTTCGGGGGTTGAACCATGGGTATCTTCGACTTCCTCAACCCGGGTAAGAAAAACAGCGCCAACGTCGCCAAGAACCGCCTGCAGATCCTGATCCAGCAGGAACGTTCGATGCGCGGCGCGCCCGACTACCTGCCAATGCTGCAGCGCGAGCTGCTGGAAGTGATCCGCAAGTACATCAACGTGGACTCGGACGCGGTGAAGGTGGGCATGCACAAGGACGGCGACAGCGAGCTGCTGGACATCTCGGTGGCGCTGCCCGACAAGGCCAGCCCCGCCAGCAACTGAGCCATGCTGACCCTGGCCGACATCGGCTTCGATGCGGCCGGGGACCTGCTTTCCCGGCACGGCCTGGCGCTGTCCCGCGTGCCCGACGGGCAGGCGATACCGGGCAGTTTCTGGGGCGACTGCGAGGCCGGGCTGATCGGCTGCACGGTGTATGCCCGCGCCGACACGCCGGTGCATTCGCTGCTGCATGAAGCCAGCCACCTGATCGTTATGCCGCCGGAGCGGCGTGCCGCCGTGCACACCGACGCCACCGACTCGGTTCCCGAGGAGGACGCCGCCTGCTACCTGCAGATCCTGCTGGCCGATGCCCTGCCCGGCGTGGGCCGCGACCGCCTGTTGGCGGACATGGACGCCTGGGGCTACAGCTTCCGGCTGGGCTCGGCGCGCGCCTGGTTCGAAGGCGATGCCGAGGATGCGCGGGCGTTCCTGGCGACCCGGGGCCTGGTCGCCGGAGCTTGAACCGCCGGCGCCCGCCCCGGGCAGGCACGGGGGCGGACCCCGCGATGGCCGGGATCGGTAGCTGAAACGCGTTATGTTGGCATCGCGTCCGGATAGCCGGCGCCCTCCCGGAGACCACCATGACCCACTATCGCGCCACTTCATGGCTCACTTGCCTGCTGGCCACGCTGCTTCTTTCGACCGCTGCCCTGGCCCAGACCGCCCTGCCGCCCGACGCTCCCGGCGGCAAGGACCATCCCCTGGTGGGCCGCTATGAGGGCTCGCGTCTTATGGCCTACACGCAGAAGGACTTCGACAGCAAGTCCCTGCTCAGCAGCACGCTCACGCGCGCGGCCAACTACAGGCTGGCGCCGTCCAACACCGTCACCGTCGAGGGCCGCTACACCCACATCGCCTACGAGGCGCCGCTGGGCCGCTCGTCGCTGGAAGTGTTCCGCAACCAGGTTGGCCGCCTGACCGGCCAGGGTTTCCGCACGGTGTTCACCTGCGAGGAAGCCGGCTGCGTGGACGACCCCAAGAGGGCCTACAACATGTCCCTGAGCTGGAGCGACACCGGCGAACACAAGATCGGCGCCGACCGCAAGATCCGCTACGCCCTGCTTGAGCGCGACCAGGCCGGCGCCATCACCACCGTCGCCATCCGCACGGCCGAACACGGCTCGCCCAAGGTCGGCCCGCGCAGCGTGATCTCGGTGGTCGAATCCAAGGCCATGGAAACCGACAAGATCGTGTTCGTGGACGCCTCCGCCATGCAGGCCTCCATCGACACCAGCGGCCGGGTGGCGCTTTACGGCATCCTTTTCGACACCGACAAGGCGGACATCAAGCCCGAGTCCAAGGCCACCCTGGCGGAGATCGCCAAGTTCCTGCGCGCCAACCCCTCGCTGAAGCTGGTGGTGGCCGGGCATACCGATTCGCAGGGTGCGTTCGACTACAACGTCAGCCTTTCCAGCCGCCGCGCCGCCGCCGTGGTTTCGGCGCTGGTGGGGCAGCACGGCATCGCCGCCGCGCGACTGACGGCGTTCGGCGCCGGCATGGCGGCCCCCGTGGCCAGCAACGACGATGAAGCCGGCCGCAGCAAGAACCGTCGCGTCGAGCTGGTCAAGCGCTGAGCCCGGCCAATTTGGGGGGGGGGCGCCCCCCCAAAAACCCCAACCCCCCCACAAAAAAAAAAAAACCCCCCCCC
>NZ_JAIBFH010000328.1 GCF_019459675.1 Arenimonas sp. | reverse complement strand
GCCGGCCGGCGACACTGCCCCGGCAACGGGTAACTCGCTGCCCGGGTGTTAATCGGTCATCGGAACGTCGCGGCGGCCGGCGTATTCGTAGCCGCCGCGGTAGCCCACCACGCGCTCGTCGCGCACCTGCGAGGTCACCGTGCGGCAGCGCTGCACCTGCTGCGGGTAGCTCGCGGCCTGGTTGCGGTACGGGTCGTTGCGGTAGCGACCATTGCGCTCGATGTTGTTGCCGATGCTGCCGCCCAGCACCGCACCGATCACGGTCGCGGCCTTGCGGCCGTCGCCGTCACCCACGCTGTTGCCGAGCACGCCGCCGGCGATCGCGCCGAGCAGGGCGCCGCCGCCCGTGGTCTGGGCCCGGGGCGCATACGGGTCACGGTAGGCGTTGGAATAGCCGCGTCCCTGCGAGGCATAGGACGGCGACGGTTCGCTCCAGCACTGCTGGCGGGCGACCGGCTGCCCGGGCTCGACGATCGGATCGACGCTGACCACGCGCGCCATGTCGTAGGCCGGCGCCTGCTGCGCGCCGTAGCCGTAGCCCTGGTTCAAGGACACGCGCGGGTCCGGGTAGGCCGACGGCGACGGGCCGTAGTAGCCACTGCCGTCCTGCGTGGCGTAGGCGTCATCCTGGCCGTAATAGCCGGTGTCGTCGCCGTAATAGCCGTCGTCCTGGCCGGCGTAGCGGTCGTCGTAAACCGGGCCACGGTCGTCGTAATACTCCTGCGCGGCCGCGGTGCCGGCGGCAAGCGCGAGCGCGAAAGCTAGGGAACGGACGGCGAAACGCTTCATGGCTGACTCCTGGCGCCGGGTTGGCGTAGGCGCATCCTCGGGCCGGCGCGCCCAACCCGGGCTGAACTCAAACGGCCGGGCGCGGGCCATTCAGCCGCTCGACAGGCTGGCGGGCCGGGCACCCGGCCCGCGGCGCGCGGTGACCTGCAGCCTTTGATTCCCGACGAAACTGGCCGCTCCGGGCCTTGCCCAGTAACATGACAGCCGTAGCCGGCTCGCTCCGGCGATCCCTCCGGAAGGCAATGAAACTACAGGTTCCGTTCGTCCAGCTGCCGGTGTCCTTCGACGCCGATGCCCTGGCCCAGGAAGTCGCCGCCGTCGACGATCGCCACTGGCGCGCCCGCGCCGTGGGCGTGGCGGGCAACAGCGCCCTTACCCTGGTCACCACCGAAGGCAACCCGGACAGCGACGAGCTGGCCGGGCGCATGCGCCCCACGCCGTGGCTGGAGCAATGCCCGCAGGTGATGCAGCTGATGGCCACGCTGGGCGCCACCTGGGGCCGCTCGCGCCTGATGAAGCTCTACGGCCAGTCGGAAGTGTCGCCGCACGTGGACACCAACTATTACTGGCGCGACCGCATGCGCGTGCACGTGCCCATCGTCACCACGCCCGACGTCATGTTCCAGTGCGGCGAGACCGAGGTGAACATGGCCCCGGGCGAATGCTGGATCTTCGACACCTGGCGTCGCCACCGCGTGCTCAACCCCAGCAACCGCGAACGCATCCACCTGGTGATGGACACGGTGGGCGGCGACCGCCTGTGGGACCTGATCGCCGCCGGCCGCACGCCCCTGCGCGACGACCCGTCTTGGCGCGCGCAGCCGGTGCCGCTGGACGCCGGCCAGCCGCTGCCGACCCTGGATTTCGAAACAGTGAACGTGCCGACGGTGATGGGCCCCTGGGAAATCCGGGAGCACGTCGTGTTCCTGCTGGGCGAAGCCATCCAGGACCCGCGCCTGCCCGCGCTGCAGCAGACGCTGCTGGTGTTCGCGCGGCGCTGGCAGGCGCTGTGGTCGGCGTTCGGCGAGTCCAGCAGCGGCTGGCCGCGCTACCGCAGCCTGCTCGACGAAACCCAGGCGCGGCTGGCCGCGCAGGGCATCGGCGAAATCGGCCTGCGCAACGAAGTGGGCCTGGAGTTCGCACTCAAGTCGTACGTGTTCGACGTGGCGCTGGCCGACCGCGACCTGCGCGGCGAGCTGTCGCGCCAGGACGTGCATGGCTCGCCCGCCGTGGCCGAAGCCGCGCGTGCGCCCCGGCCCGCGTCTCCGCGCGCCGTTGATTTCGATCGCCCGGTGTTCATTGTCAGCCCGCCGCGTTCGGGTTCAACCCTGCTGTTCGAAACCCTGGCCGCGGCGCCCGGCGTGTTCACCATCGGCGACGAGAGCCACAGCCTGATCGAAGGCGTACCGGGCCTGGCGCCTTCGCAGCGCGACTACGCCTCCAACCGCCTGATGGCCGCCGACGCCACGCAGGACGTTTCGGGGCGGCTGCGCGCGCGCTTCATGGACGCCCTGCGCGACCGCGAAGGTCGCCCGCCTGCCGCCGGCACCCCGCCGCGCATGCTGGAAAAAACCCCCAAGAACGCCCTGCGCATCCCGTTCCTGCGCGAAGTGTTTCCGGGCGCGCGCTTCATCTACCTGCACCGCGATCCGCGCCAGGTGCTCGGCAGCATGATCGACGGCTGGCAGTCGGGCCATTTCGTGATGTACCCCAACCTGCCCGATTGGCAGGGTCTGCCGTGGTCGTTCCTGCTCACGCCCGGATGGCGCGCCCTGTCGGGACGGCCCCTGGGCGAAGTGGTGGCGGCGCAGTGGGACACCGCCACGCGGCAGCTGCTCGACGACCTCGACGGTATTGATCCGGCCGATTGGATCGCGGTGGACCACGGCCGCTTCCTGGCCGAACCACAGCCCCAGGCCCAGCGCCTGTGCGATTGGGCCGGCTGGGGCTGGGACCGTGCGTTGGGCGACACGCTGCCGCATTCGCGCTACACGCTCACCGCGCCCGACCCTGAAAAATGGCGGCGCCACGCCGACCGGATCGAGCCGCAGTGGCCGGGCCTGGCCGCCACCGCCGGCCCCGCCCCCCGGGCCGCCCACCCCCGGAACCCCGCCCCCGGGGGCCCCCGGCCCCCCGCCGG
>NZ_JAIBFH010000315.1 GCF_019459675.1 Arenimonas sp. | reverse complement strand
GGGGGGGGTTTTTTTGGCGGCGCCGGGGGGCGTGGGGGGGGGGGGGGGGGGGCCCCCCCCCCACGTCGCCGAAGCGCTCCACGGTCAGCCCGGGCAGGCCATCGCTTTCGCCAAACACCAGTCGGTAGTAAGGCTCGGGGTACAGGCGCTCGCGGAGCGACAGCGCCACTTTCAGGCGATGGACCACCAGCGAGCGATCCAGAGCATGGCCGGCGCGATCCACCAAGCGCGCCGCGATCAGCGTCGAGGGATTCACATAGCCCGTGCCCAGCGGCTTGCCGCCCGCTTCCAGGATCATCACCGGATCGCCGGGCTGGAAGCCGGTCAAGGGCGTGCGCGCGACGTCCACCTCGTTGCTGAACACCCACAGGTGGCCGGCGCGCAGGCGGCGCTCTTCCCCGCGCCTCAGGACAAGCGCGGGGTAATCAAGGGAAAGGGACATGCTGGCCGCCAATGGACATCGGTGGCCAGTATCGCAGGGACGGCCCGGTCAGGTGGGGCGGCGTTTCTTTCGTTGCGACAGGATGTTCAGGGTTTCCACGCCGGCCGAGAAGGCCATTGCGAAATACAGGAACTTGCGGTCGATGTGCACGCCGAAGCCGTCGGCCACCAGGGCCGCGCCCACCAGGATGATGAACGTCAGCGCCAGCATCTTCACCGTGGGGTGCCGGTCGATGAAGTCGCCGATGGGGTTGGCCGCGAAGATCATCACCGCCACCGCTATCAGGATGGCGCCCACCATCACCCACTTGTTGTCCACCATGCCCACCGCGGTGATCACCGAGTCCAGCGAAAACACGATGTCGATGATCGCGATCTGGGCTATCACGTAGCCGAACACCGCCGAAGGCTTGGTGCTGATGTCTTCTTCATCGCCACGACCCTCGACCGAATCGTGGATTTCCATGGTCCCCTTCACCAGCAGGAACAGGCCGCCGGCAATCAGCACGAGGTCGCGAACCGAGAAGTCGTGGCCGAACAGGCTGAAGACATTGGTCTGCATGCTGGCCAGGAAAGCCAGCGACAGCAGCAGCATGATGCGGGTGACGCAGGCCAGCGCCAGCCCGAACTTGCGCGCCATGGGCCGCTGCTCGGGCGGCAGCTTGCTGACCGCGATGGAGATGAAGACCAGGTTGTCGATGCCCAGCACGATCTCCAGCGTAGCCAGGGTCAGCAGGGCGATCCAGATTTCAGTGCTGAACAACCATTCCATCGGTTCGCCTCAATGCAGGACCCGGGGCAGCAGGATGAGGCCCCAGCAAATCAGAACGTTCATGTCGCACAGGAATACCGCGGCCGAGCCCATGTCCTTGGCGCGACCGGCCAGCTCATTGTGTTCGGCGCCCCAGCGGTCCACCACGGCCTCCACGGCGGAGTTGAGCACCTCCACCACCAGCACCAGCATAAGCGACCCGATCAGCACGGCGCGCTCCACGCCGCTCTGGCCCCACCAGTAGCCCAGGGGCGCCAGCATTACGAACAGATAGACCTCGAGCCGGAACGACGACTCCAGGTCCCAGGTGGAGCGCAGCCCCTTCATTGACCACGTGAACGCCTTCCAGACCCGGAACGGACTGCGGGGCGAATGGGTACCGCTGCTGTCGGCCATGGGCAGGCTAAGGTCAATGGGGAATCAACACACCATTTTGCCACAAGCCACGGCCCACCCCCGGGCGCAGGCTACGGCTCCCTTGTGTCCGCCGGGGGGCCGCCCCAACATCTGGCATTACCCCCAAGAACCGGAGCTGTCCATGTTCAACCCCGAGCAACTGCTGGGCCAGCTGATGGGCGACGCGATGTGGGGCCGCCGGGGGGGCGGAATGCGAAACAACAAACGCGGCAGCAGCGGGCTGGGCGGCCTTCTGGGCGGCAGCAGCGGCGGCGGACTGGGTGGCATGGTGGGCGGCCTGTCGGGCGGCACCAAGGCCAAGCTGGGCCTGGGCCTGCTGGGCATCGCCGTGGCGGCCTACCAGCACTACCAGCAGCCGGCAGCGCCCCAGGCGGTGATGGGCAGCACGATGCCGCCCCCGCCGCCGACCGGCCTGGGTTCGGCGATGCCGCCCCCGCCCCCGGCCGCAGCGCCCTCCCCGGCCCGGGTGGAGCACGCCATGCACCTGCTGCGCGCCATGATCACCGCCGCCCATGCCGACGGCCTGATCGATGCCGGCGAACGTGAGGCGGTGCT
>NZ_JAIBFH010000304.1 GCF_019459675.1 Arenimonas sp. | reverse complement strand
CGCCGCCGCCCCCCCCCCCCCCCCCCCCCCCCCCCCCCCCCCCCCGCGACTCAGGCCTCGGCGGGGCTGAACTTGAGCGCGACCTCGAGCACCGCGAACAGGCGCTTGAGCTCGGCGGCCATCAGCGCATAGCGCGCGGTGAGCTCGGCCTGGATGCCGTCGCGGTCGGTGCCTTCGAGCTGGTCCACCACGCCGTCGAGGAACTTGAGCTTGCGCACCACCAGGTCTTCACCCAGCACGAAGCTGACGTGGTCGTCGAGCACCAGGGCCAGGCGCGTGACCTGCTTGCCCGATTCCAGGTGTTTCTTGATTTCGTCGCACAGCAGCTCCTGGCGCTGGCACTTCACCACCGCGCCGCCGTCGATGGGGTCCTTGAGTTCGCACTCGTCGCCCAGCACCAGGCCGGCCGGCAGCGGTTCGCCGGCGATCCAGCCGGTGAGCACCGCGCGCGCCGACACTTCGGCGTTCAGCGGCAAGGCCGGGAAGCTGCCCAGCGCGTGGCGCAGTTCGGACACAACGTTTTCGGCCGACTTGCGCGAGCTGGCGTCCACGGCGATGAAGCCGTGCTGCAGATCCAGGGTGGCGCTGGTGCGCATGGGCCGCACGAAGGCGCGCGGCAGCAGTTCGACCACCAGGTCTTCCTTCACGCGCTTGCGGGCGCGGCCGCCGAGCTTGCGGCCTTCCTTTTCTTCCATGGCTTCGATGCGCTTGGCGAGTTCGTCGTTGATGACGGCCGAGGGCAGCAGGCGCTCTTCACCGCCCAGGGTGATCCAGACGGTGTCGTTCAGGCGCAGGCTCATGGCGGGTTCGTCGCGGCCGAAGGGCGACACGAAGCCGCGCGTGATCAGCTCGGACGGACCGACCGGCTTGAGGCGGTGGTCTTCCAGGCGGGCGTCGAGTTCGGCGAAGGCTTTGGCGAGGGAGGCGGGGAAGCGGAAAAAGGTCAGGTTGCGAAAGAACATCAATCATCCAATTCAAAGAGAAGAAACGGGCAGGCACCCGGCATTGTTTCAAACGTGCCCGGCATCGGGCCCGTTGTTTTCGGCGTCGCCGGCCAGCCACGCGTGCGCGTCGGGCAGCGGGGCGGCGGTGAGGCGGCCCAGGTTGGCGAAATCGAAGGCCGACGGGTCGGCCAGCTGCGACGGCCGCACGTCGGAAAGCGCGCGGGCGATGGTTTCGGTGCGGCCGGGATAGTCCTTTTCCCAGGCCGCCATCATGCGCGCCACCTGCTTGCGCTGCAGGTTTTCCTGCGAGCCGCACAGCGTGCACGGGATGATGGGGTATTGCTTCCAGTCGGCGTAGTCGCGGATGTCGGCTTCGCGCACCGTGGCCAGCGGCCGGATCACCACGTGCGCGCCGTCGTCGCTGAGCAGCTTGGGCGGCATGGTGGCCAGCTTGGCGTGGAAGAACAGGTTCATGAAGAAGGTGGCCAGAACGTCGTCGCGGTGGTGGCCCAGCGCGATCTTGGTAAAGCCGTGGTCCTTGGCGTGCTGGTACAGCGCCCCGCGGCGCAGGCGCGAGCACAGCGAACACAGGGTCTTGCCCTCGGGCACCACGCGCTTGACCACCGAATAGGTGTCCTGTTCGATGATGGTGAAAGGCACGCCGAGGCTGCGCAGGTAGTCGGGCAGCACGTGTTCCGGGAAGCCGGGCTGTTTCTGGTCCAGGTTCACCGCCACCAGCTCGAAGCGCACCGGCGCTTTTTTCTGCAGATGCAGCAGCAGGTCGAGCATCGTGTAGCTGTCCTTGCCGCCCGACAGGCACACCATCACCCTGTCGCCTTCTTCGATCATGCCGAAGTCGGCAATGGCCTGGCCGACCTGGCGGCGCAGGCGCTTGGCCAGCTTGTGGCGCTCGCGCTCTTGCGATGGTTTGCGCGGGACGGGATCTTGCAGCAGCAGGGTCATGGCGGGGTGCATCGGGGCGGGCCGCCATTTTACCCCTGTCGCCGCCCCGGCCGGGGCGCTAAGCTGGCCCGGCAACCGGAGGATGTGATGGCCGAGGAAGATCCCGCCAAGATCGCCGCGCAGTTGGTGGAGCTGAAGGTCGAACACCGCGACCTGGACGCCGCCATCGACCGTTTGGCCGAATCGATCCAGGCCGACGAGATGGCGATCAAGCGCCTGAAGAAGCGCAAGCTGCGGCTCAAGGACATGATTGCCGCACTGGAAAGCCGGCTGATCCCCGACCTCGACGCCTGAAGTTCCCGGACCCCGCGGGGCCCGCGATCAGGCCTCGGCCTTCACCACCACCGCGCCGGCCACCTTGCTGACCGCTTCGGGCGACAGCTTGCTGATGGTGTGCCGCAGGTCGCGGCCCAGCACCACCTTGGCGTCTTTTTCCCAGGCCATCAGCTGTTCGTCGAAGTCGAGCTTGCCGTTCGGGCACACCCACACCAGCTTCATCTCGCGCAGCTTCTGGATGAAGCCGCGGAACAGGGATTTGTCGAAGAACTCCGGCGCGGCCGGCGCGTACAGCAGGCTCAGCCGCTGCGCGGTGAGGTGGCACAGCGATTCGAGCTCGCCGGCGCTGAGCGTGCGCGGGCCGTTCTTCACCAGCGTGGTGATGGCGATGAAGTAGCGCTCGAACGCCTGCTGCAGGCTGTGGGCGATGGCGCGCAGGCGGAAGACCTCGTCGGTCTGGCCCGGGCCGCGCGACAGGATGCCGCCGTCCTCGTCGCTGGCCACCGACAGCAGGCCTTCGGCCACGAACAGGTCGATGGTGGCGTCCAGGCGCTGCGCGAAGCCGTTCTCGTCCCAGGGCAGGAACAGCTCTTCCTGCACGAACGGGTAGATGGTCTGGCCCAGCCGCAGCAGGCCGGCGCGGCTCATGCGGCGGTTGTTCTGGAAGCACAGCGCCACCCAGCTGGCGGCCGCGAACAGGTGCAGCACGTTGTTGCGGAAGTAGCTCTGCAGCACCGCCGTTTCGCCCTCCACGCTGATCACGTCGCCCAGCGGATGCACGGTGCGGGTCAGCACGCCGATCTTCTCGCCGTAGGCGACGATGGCCGCCGGGTCCAGCGCGGTGACGGTGACGCGGTCCGAATAGGGCAGCAGGGCCAGCAGCTTCTTGCTCAGCGCCAGCTGCGCCAGCAGGTCGGCTTCGGACATGGCGTGCTTGGGCGTGGCCAGCAGGGCAGCGCCAGCAGGTTGACGGGGTTCACGTCGGCGGCGCGGTTGATGTTCACCTGGATGCGGTGGGCCAGGTCTTCCACGGCGCCGTTGATCCAGGTCGGCTTGTCGTCGGGGTCGGCGTTGCGCTCACGCCAGTCCGGCGCGTGCTCGGCCAGCACGGAGTCCAGGAAGATCGGCTCGCCGAAGTTCACCGCCACCTTGCCGTAGTGCTGGCGCAGGATGCCGGCGCCGGCCTTGAGCAGGGCCCAGATGGTTTCTTTTTCCTTGGGCCGGCCGGTGAGTTCGTCCAGGTAGCTCTTGCCCTCGATCAGCTTTTCGTAGCCGATGTACACCGGCTGGAACACCACCGGCCGGCGCGGCGCGCGCAGGAAGGCCTTGATGGTCATCACGATCATGCCGCCCTTGGGCGCCAGCAGTCGGCCGGTGCGCGAACGGCCGCCTTCGATGAAGTATTCCAGCGAGAAACCTTCGCCCACCAGCTGCGAAACATACTCCGACAGCACCGCCGCGTAGAGCGCATTGCCGCGGATCGAGCGGCGTATGAAGAATGCGCCGCCGCGGCGAAGCATCGGCCCGAGCACGGGCATGTTGAGGTTCACGCCCGCCACGATGTGCGGCGGCACGATGCCACGGTTGTACAGCAGGTAGCTCAGCAGCAGGTAATCCATGTGGCTGCGGTGGCAGGGCACATAGACCACTTCATGCCCGGGCGCGACCTGCTTGAGCGTTTCGACGTGGTTGACGTTGACGCCGTCGTAGATCCGGTTCCAGAAGCCGGTGAGGGCGAACGAGGCCGAGCGCACCACGGGATTGGAATAGTCGGCGGCGATTTCCCAGGCGAAGCCGTGGCCCTTTTTCCAGGCCTCCAGGTATTCGGTGCCGTCGCGCCGGGCCTGGTCGGTAATGGCCTTGCGCACGGGCTCGGCGTCCAGCACGCGGTCCACCAGCAGGCGGCGGGTGGACAGGTCGGGGCCGATCACCGCGGTGCGGATGCGGCGGAAGTGCCCGCGCAGCACGCGGCTGACCTTGCGCACCTGGCGCTCGTGCGGCATTTCCTCGCCCAGGATTTCCCAGACGCGGACGCTGGGCGAGAACTGCACCACCGTGTCGCGGCCGTTGAGCAGGATGGCCAGCAGGCGGCGGAAGCGGCCCACCAGCACCCAGTTTTCCGAGAACAGCACCGAGAACCAGCCCGACTGCCTCGCCGGCGCGCGGCCGACGAATATCGACACCGGCACCAGCTGCACGTCCTGGTCGGGATACAGCCGGTGCGCCATCAGCAGGCGCGACAGCGCATCGGAATGGCTGCGGTTCTTGGGTCGCCCGAACAGGCCCGCGCGCCGGCGCGACAGGGCCACGTAGCTGCGCTTGCGGCCCAGCGGGTCGCCCGGCAGCGCCGCCAGCGGCGACGGCAGCCCGGCTTCGCGGCAGGCGCGGTCCAGGATCAGGGTGTTGGACAGCCCGTAGGTTTCAATGACGTAGCAGATCGGCCGGTCGAGGCTGAAGGGCGGCACCACCGGCTCACGCTTGATCTCAATCCAGGGCTGCAGCAGCTTTTCCATGAAGCGCGCCCACAGCGGCGGCTTCGCGCGGGGTCGGGGCGGCATCGGCGGGGTCGCCGGTTTTTGCGATTCGTCCATGGGTGTTCAGCCAGCCGGGTTGGCCGGCGCTCCCGCGGAGGTGGTGGCGGCGGCTTCGCCGGCCTCGGCCAGTTCGGCCTCGGCGTCGGCCACGGCCTGGGCGCTGTACCAGCTGTCGCCGCGGCGAAGCATGGCCATTTCGAAGCTGACGGTCTTGTCCAGCAGCGGGTATCTCACCTTCACCTGGGCGCGGTCGCCCTGGGCGGACACCAGTTCGGCGCGCACGCCGTCCAGCGCGCGGTCCAGGTCGAGGTCGTAGGCCTTGGCCACCTGCTTCACCCCGGCCAGGGCGATGCCGCCCTTTTCCATTGCCGGCACCATCGGCAGGGCGCGGGCCTGGGCCAGGGTCGGCAGGTCCAGGGCGTTGGCCGTGTCCACCAGGGCCGCCACGGCGGCGCGGGCGCGGGCGCGGTCGGTGAACAGCTCGGGCTGGGCCCAGGCCATCAGGCCGGCAACCACTTCGCTGGCATGGGTTTTGTCTTCGGCGCTCAGGTCGGTGTTGGCCTGGATGGCGGCGTTGACGAAGATCAGGGCGGTGGCCTGCATCAGCGGCCACTGGCCGGCGATTTCCGCTTCCAGCTTGGCCAGCTTGGGCTCGAGGTCGCGGTTGAGCTCGGCCTCGGCGTCGGGCGCGGTCAGGCGGGCCATCATCTTGTCGTACTCGGCGGCGTCGGCGTCGGCCACCGGATCAGCCTGCGCTACGCGGTCGTTCCACAGCGCCTCGGTGCGGGCGTGCAGCTCGGGCGGCAGGCTCAGGCGGGAATAGCGCAGCAGGTCGTTGTCGCGCAGCGCCTGCGCCAGGCCTTCCACGGCCGCCACGGGGTTGCCGGGCGCCTTGGCTTCTTCAGGCGCGTCCTTGCGGCAGGCGGCCAGGCTCAGCACGAGCGCGAGCAGGGCCAGCAGGGTCCAGGCGGGGAGTCTTCGGGTCATGCGTCGGGGCGAAAGCGTCGGTTTGGCAGGCGGTGAATCTAGCAGATCGGACGTTTACAGCCCGTTTTCCGGGCTCCGTCCGGCCAGCCGGCCTTCAGCTGCCTAACGCGGCCGCAATCTGGGCCTGCAGGGCCTCGGCCGCCGCTGCCGGGTCGGCGGCCTGGCGGATGGGGCGGCCCACCACGATGTGGTCGGCCCCCGCGGCAAAGGCCGTGGGTACGTCCACCGTGCGCTTCTGGTCGTCCCCGGCCGGACCCGCCGGGCGGATGCCGGGGCACACGATCAGGAAGCCCGGGCCGGTGGCCTGGCGCAGCGCCGCTGCTTCCTGGCCCGACGAGATCACGCCGTCGCAGCCGGCGGCGCGGGCCGCCAGCGCACGCTGCACAACCACCTCGGAAGGCTCACGATCGATGCCCAATTGCCGAAGATCGCTGCGGTCCATGGATGTGAGCACGGTCACCGCAAGCAGCTTTATATCGCCCTTCTCCTGCGAAGCTGCACTCATCATGCCGTCATGTTGGCCGTGGATGGTGCAAAAAGTTACTGGATAGCGCGTCAGTCCCTTCAGGGTGGCGGCCACGGTGGCCGGCACGTCGTGGAACTTCAGGTCCACGAACACTTTCTTGTCGCGCGCCGCCAGCTCCTCCAGCACCCGGAAGTAGTCGCCGCTGGTCAGCAGCTCCATGCCGATCTTGTAGAAGCCGACCGCATCGCCCAGCCGGTCCACCCAGGCGCGGGCCTCGGCCGCCGTGGGCACGTCCAGGGCGAAGATCAGGCGGTCGCGGACGGCGATCATGGGCTTACTGGGCGTACTTGAGGCTGTCGAGCTTGAGCTGCCGGCGCTCGTTCTCCGGCAGGGTCCAGGCGTTGTTGAACAGCGCCGGCTCCCAGCTGCCGTAGGTGGGGTTGGGCAGCACGAACCAGCGCTCGCCGATCCAGCCCACGAAGGGCGCCATCGCCTGCTCGCGCCCGGCCGGGTTGTTGGCGACGATGGTCACC
>NZ_JAIBFH010000302.1 GCF_019459675.1 Arenimonas sp. | reverse complement strand
GGGGGGGTGGGGGCGCGTGGACCCCCCCCTCGTCCCCGCGGGCTGGCCGGGCGGCCGGCGCGGCGCCCCCGATTGGCACCCCAAGGCGGACTAGGCCGACGGCTTCGATAACCGCCGCGACCGCGAAAACGACCCCTGGCGCGCCTCCGACCACGACCCGATGCTGCTCGGCCTCGACCTGGCCCGCTAAGGGCTATCATCCCGCCATGAACGCCACCCCGGACTTCCCCAGCGAATCGGGCCCCGTGCTGATCACCGGCCCGGCCGGCCAGCTGGAGCTGATGGTCGACCTGCCCGATCCGGGACACGAGCGCGCTGGCGTGGCCGTGATCTGCCACCCCAACCCACCCGACGGCGGCACGCTGCACAACAAGGTGGTCACCATGACCGCCCGCGCGCTGAGCGAGCTGGGCCTGGTGGCGGTGCGCTTCAATTTTCGCGGCGTAGGCCAGTCCCAGGGCAGCTTCGACGAAGGCCGCGGCGAAACGCTCGACCTGCTGGCGGTTACCGACTGGGTGCGCAAGGCCCGGCCCGACGACGCGCTGTGGCTGGGCGGTTTCTCGTTCGGCAGCTGGGTGGCGCTGCAGGGCGCCCGCCACCTGCCCGTGAAGCAGATGATCTCGATCGCGCCGCCGGTGGGCCTGCGCGAATTCGCCGGCGTGTTGCCGCCGCCCTGCCCCTGGCTGGTGGTGCAGGGCGAGGCCGACGACATCGTTGATCCGCAGGCGGTGTACGACTGGATTGATTCGCTCAAGGACAAGCCCACCCTGGTGCGCATGCCCGACACGGGCCACTTCTTCCACCGCCGCCTGATGGACCTGCGCGGCGCGATCAAGAACGGCGTTCGCAAGAACCTGCCCCCGCCGCGCAGTGGCTAGGAACCTGGCGGTGCTGCCGCCGTCGGCGATCTACGCCAACGGGGTCACGACGCGCCGCTGGCAGCGCGACCCGGCCCAGCAGAAGGCCCTGGCCGAACTCGACCGGGTCCACCGCCAGCTGCCCGCGCGCCTGCGCAAGCCGCCGCTGCGCCAGCTGCTTTGGCGGCTGCGGCCGCCTTCGCCGGTGCGCGGCGTGTACCTGTGGGGCGGCGTGGGCCGCGGCAAGACCTTCCTCAACGACCTGCTGTTCGAACAGCTGGGCGACCTGCCGCGGCGGCGCTGGCACTTCCACCGCTTCATGGTGGAAGTGAACGACCGGATGCAGGCCCTGCCCGAGGGCACGGCCGACACCGTCGCCGTGGTCGCCGACGCCCTGGCCGACGAGATGCGGCTGCTGGTGCTGGACGAATTCATCGTCAGCGACATTGCCGACGCGATGATCCTGGGGCGCCTGCTGGAGCGCCTGTTCGAGCGCGGCGTGGTGCTGGTCACCACGTCCAATACCGCGCCGCCCCATCTCTACCGGGACGGACTGCAGCGCGCGCGCTTCCTGCCGGCCATCGCGCTGATCCAGCGGCACTGCGCCGTGGTGCACCTGGACAGCGCGCAGGACTATCGGCTGCGCCTGCTCACCCGCACCAGCACCTACGTGACGCCGCTGGGCGCCGCGGCCGACATGGCCATGGCCGACCACTTCGCGCACCTGGCGGCCGACAGCCCGCGCGACACCCACCCGCTGGTGATCAACGGCCGCCCGGTTCCGGTGCGGGCGCTGGCCGAAGGCATCGCCTGGTTCGATTTCGCCGCGCTGTGCGAGGGCCCGCGTGCCGCCGCTGACTACATCGAGATCGCGCGCGACTTCCACACCGTGCTGCTTTCGGACGTGCCGGTGTTCGACGGCCTGCGCGACAACGCCGCGCGCCGCTTCGTGCACCTGGTGGACGAACTTTACGACCGCAATGTGAACCTGGTGCTCAGCGCCGGCGCCGAGCCCACGAAGCTCTACGCGGGCGACAAGCTGCGCGCCGAGTTCGAGCGCACCGCGTCGCGCCTGATCGAGATGCGCACCGCCGAGTTCATGGCCCGGGAGCATCGCCCGTGAACCGGCTGGCGCCCTGGTTGGCCGCGGTCCTGGGCCTGGCCGCGGTGCTGGCCGTGTTCTGGCCGGGCTACATGAGCTGGGACTCGGCCTACCAGTGGTGGCAGGCGCGCAACGACCAGTTCGACAGCGTGCACCCGCCGCTGATGGCGATGATCTGGCAGCTCAGCGACCGCGTGGTTCCCGGGCCGGCCGGCATGTTCGCGCTGCAGGCGGCGCTGCTGTGGTCGGCGCTGGCGATGTTTGCCGCCGCGCTGCCGGTGCGGCCGGCGTGGCGGTTCGCCATCGTGCTGGGGCTGGGCTTCTGGCCGCCGCTGCTGGCGATGCTGCCGCACGTGTGGAAAGACCTGTGGACGCTGGCGGGGTTCGCCTGGGCGCTGGCGCTGCTGGCGCACGACGTGCGCGCCCCGCACCGCGGCTGGCGGGCCGGCGCCCTGCTGGCGCTCACCTTCGCCTGCGCCTTCCGCCACAACGCCATCACCGGCGCGCTGCCGCTGGTGGCGTGGATCGGCTGGTGCGAAGCGGCGTCGGCGCGTTGGCTGCCCAGGCGCGGGTCGGTGGGCGGCACCGTCGTGTTCACGGTGGCGATGATGGCCACGGTGATGATGGTGTCGGGGCTGCCCAACTACGATTCGCGCGTGCGCCACACCGAGCGCGTCTGGTCAGTGGTGACGCTGTGGGACGCAGCCGCCGTGTCGCTGGCCGAAGGCGCCCTGGTGTACCCGCCCGGGCTGGCCGATGAGTCCCTGACGCTGGACGAGCTGCGCGGCAAGTTCGTCGACTTCAGCAACACCTCGGTGTACGAAACCGGCAAGCTGCGCCACAGCTTCGACGGGCCGTACACGCCGGCGCAGCGAGAGGCCCTGGAAGCGCTGGCGTGGTCGCTGCCGCGCGACCATGCGCCGGCCTACTTCGCGCACCGCTGGCGCTTGACCCAGCTGCTGCTGGGCTGGGACCGCGCCGGCCTGCCGGACGGCCTGGTGATGATGCCGGGCCTGCACCAGTACAACGACAACCCGCCGGTGGCGCCGCAGGCCAGCGCGCTGCATGCGCGCACGCTGGACCTGCTGCGCTCGCTGATCGACACGCCGCTCTTCGCGGGATGGATCTACCTGGTGGCGTGCGTGGCCGTCATCGGCGTGGCCGCGGTGGCGCTTGCGCGCAGGCCGCGGCACGCGCCAGGCCGGGCCAGCGTCAACGCCTCGCTGGTGCTGGCCGCCGCCGTGGCGGCGTCGGCATTGGCCTACGCCCTGCCGCTGACGCTGGCCTCGGGCAGCGCCGAGTTCCGCTATCTCGCCTGGCCGGTGCTCGCCACGTTGGCCTCCGTGTTGTTGCTGGTCCTGGACCGCCTCAAGCAATGATGGCCCAGCTACATCTTGTGTCCCATCGAGACTGAAAATGCACCTGGCACCTGTTCCCAGCGGTGCTAGCATCGGCGACAGGTCGTTACGGAGTGTCGCCATGCGTCAGCTGCTGCTGGTTTCCGCCCTTGCCGCCGCGCTCTGCGGCCCCGCTGCCGCGCAGTCGCCCGACGTCGAGAAACTCGCCGCCGCCGTAGATGGCAAGGTGCAGGCCTGGCGCCGCGACATCCACCAGCATCCCGAGCTGGGCAACCGCGAAGTCCGCACGTCCAAGCTGGTCGCTGACCATCTGAAGGCGCTGGGCTTCGACGACGTGCGCACCGGCATCGCCACCACCGGCGTCACGGCCGTGCTGCGCGGCGGCAAGCCTGGTCCACGCATCGCGCTGCGCGCCGACATGGACGCGCTGCCGGTGACCGAACGCAGCGGCCTGCCCTTCGAATCCAAGGCCACGTCCACCTTCCGCGGCGAAACGGTGGGCGTGATGCACGCCTGCGGCCACGACGCCCACACCGGCATCCTGATGGGCGTGGCCGAGGCACTGGCCTCGATGAAGGCCGACCTGCCCGGCGAAATCCTCTTCATCTTCCAGCCCGCCGAAGAAGGCCCGCCGGATGGCGAGGAAGGCGGCGCCGAGGAAATGCTCAAGCAGGGCATCTTCGAGCGCTTCAAGCCCGAGGCCGTGTTCGGCCTGCACGTGTTCAGCACGCTCAACGCCGGCACGGTGGGCTGGCGCAGCGGCCCCACCATGGCCGCGTCCGCCCGCTTCAACATCGTGGTGAAGGGCCGGCAGACGCACGGCTCGCGGCCCTGGGGCGGCGTGGACCCGATCGTGGCCGCCGCCGACCTGATCGGCAGCGCGCAGACCATCGTCAGCCGCCGCCAGAACATTTCCAAGCAGCCGGTGGTGGTGACGTTCGGCGCCATCAAGGGCGGCATCCGCTACAACATCATCCCCGACAGCGTGGAGCTGGTGGGCACCATCCGCACCTTCGACGAAGGCATGCGCCAGGCGGTGTTCGCCGACCTCAAGAACGTCGCCACGCACGTGGCGGCCGCTCACGGCGCCACCGTGGAAGCCAACGTGCCCGACACCAAGGGCAACCCGGTGACGGTGAACCATCCCGCGCTGACCGCGCGCATGGTGCCGAGCCTGGAGAAGGCGGTGGGCGCCAAGAACGTGATCGAACTCGACCTCAACATGGGCGCCGAGGATTTCTCGTTCTACGCGCGTGAAGTGCCGGGCTTCTTCTTTTTAGTCGGCGCTACGCCCCGCGACCAGGACGCCATCAAGGCCCCCTCCAACCACTCGCCCGAATTCTTCCTGGATGAGCAAGCGCTGAAGGTGGGCACCCGGGCAATGCTGCAGGTGGCGCTGGACTACCAGAGCCTGGCCCCGTAACCCCACGCCTGCATCCCGGTCCCTGGGGAACGGACCGCCTGATCCCGGAGATGACATGTCCCCTCCGCACCACCCTCGCGCCGCTTCACTGCGGCGCCACCTTTGCCTGGCGCTGCTGGCCATCCTCGCCACGGCCTGCGCACATCGCGGCGCGCCTGCGGTCTACCCCGATCTCGACGCAGCGCAGGCCCGGCCCAGCCTGGTGGTCACCCGCTTCCTGGGCACCGGCGAACTGCCGGCATACCCGGAGTGCGCGTCAAAGGACGTGCTGTGCATGGATCCCGCGCCGACGTGGATAAAGCTGCAGGCACGTGAGACCGTCTACGGAGCGAGCCCGCCAGGAACCTTCTTCGCCAGCACCACCAGCCACGGCGGCCGCATCGATGCCTACGGCACGCCCAGGAAGCCGATGCTGATGCTGCTGCTCGCGCAGGAAAACAACTGGGTGATGGTGCGCTACGCGCGCGCGAACCTCGACACCGACTCGCAGCGCCAGCTGCACGTGGTGCTCAACAATTCCGGCCCGTACTGGCTGCCTTGTTCTGTCCGGGAGCTGCGCGAGGACATCACCGACCCCGTCCTTGCCCACGCCAGCCGCATCACCCGGGAAGACTACGAACAGTGGCACGCCGAAAGCCACGCCGACAGTTATCGGGTCGAGGGCCAGTTCGCCTACCCGCGCTATTCGCTGCCCATCGCTCGCCTGCAGGCGCACCTGGCCGGCAAAGCGCTGAGCGCAGCGGACTTCACCTGCGGCGCCGATCCCGGCTGACGCATTGCCCCGTTCCAGCGACGACATCGGGCGGGGCTTGTGAGCGTGGGCGGCGCGTTCCGGGCGATAATGGCGCCCGCTTTTTCCACGCCGCCCAGAATGCTCAAACCCCGACACATCCCCACCACCGTCTACCTCGACGCCGCGCTGCGCCTGGTGTTCCGATTCGCGCTGTTCGCGGCGATGCTGGCGGTTGTCCTGGCCGTGCTGCGCGCGCTGTTTTCGCTGCCGACCGATCCGGCGCTGGCGGTGGCGGTGTTCCTGGGCCTGGGTGCCGTGGCGGCGCCGCTGTCGGTGGCGGGCTTGCGCAAGCAGCGCCGCGTGCCGCTGGCGGCGGCGTCCACCGGTGCCGGCGCGCTGCTTTCGTTCGCCTGGGCCGCCCTGTTCTGCGTGGCTTTCGTGCTGTGGCTGCAGCACTTCCTTGACGCGCCGGTGCGCCTGCCGGAGTACGTCGCGGCGGTGGTGCTGGTCGGCAGCATCGGTGCCCTGCTGTCGATCCTGCCCAGTCCGTTCGTGGCGCGACGCCGCGGACTGTAGGCAGGCCGCTCAGGCCGCCGGCAAGGTGACACTGGCGCGCAGTCCGCCCAGCGCGGGCGAGGCGTCCAGCGCGATGCGGCCGCCGTGCGAAGCCAGCACCTGGGCCACGATGGACAAGCCCAGGCCACTGCCCTCCACGCCGGTGCCCAGCTCCCGCTGGAAACGCTCGAATACCCGCTCACGCGCCTCGGGCGCGATGCCCGGGCCGCTGTCCTCCACCACCAGGTGCACCTGCCCGGCGTCCGATGCCAGCCGCACGCTCACCTGGCCAGCCGCTGGCGTGTAGCGCACGGCGTTGTCCAGCAGGTTGCGCACCAGCCCGTCCAGCGCGGCGCTGTCGCCGGCCACCATGGCGCGCTGGGCCTGTACCCGCACTTCGATGTCGCGTTCTTCCGCCAGCGTGCGCGCGTCGCCGGCGTGGTGGGCAACAATTTGCGCCAGGTCCACGGGCTCACGGGCCTGCGGCGCGGCGCCGGGCTCCACGCGGCTGAGCGCCAGCAGCTGGGCGATGGCGCGCTCCATGCGCCGCACGCCGGCGTCGAGGCGCTGCTGCGACTCCAGGCGCTCGGCGTCGTTGACGGCGTTGCGCAGGTTGTCGGCGTGTATTTTCACCGCCGCCACCGGGGTGCGCAGTTCGTGGGCCGCATCGGCGGTGAAGCGGCGCTCGCGCGCCAGCCCGGCCTCCACCCGGGCCAGCAGCCCGTTGACCGCCTTGGCCAGGCCCTGGATCTCCTTGGGCACCCGGCCCAGTTCGATCGGTGCCAGCCGGTCCGGCGCGCGCGCCTCGATCTGTTCGGAAATGCGCAGCAGGCCGCGGCTGGCCCAGCACACCGCCAGCCAGATCATGAAGGCCATGATCGGCAGCGACAGGAACAGCGGCACCAGGGTGCCGAACGCGATGTCGCCGGCCATCTCCTCGCGTATCTCGGACTGCTCGCTGGCCTGGTACCACAGGCCGGACGGCGCGCGCAGGGTGAACGTCCGCCAGGGACTGCCTGCCAACGTGACGTCGGCATAGCCGGGCGCCAGCGCTGCCAGCGCCTGCACGGGCCCGCTTTCCGAACGCAGCAGCAGCTGGCCACCGGCGTCACGCACCTGGAAGGCCAGCTTCGTTTCGTAGGCGTGTCCGCCGGCCGACACCAGATCGCGGCCATTGCCGTGCCAGACGCTGATGACCATCGGGCCGCCGGGCGTGCGGTGCTGTTCGTCGGCCAGCGGTTCGTCCACCAGGCTCATCAGCACGCGCGCCGAATGGGCCAGCTTGGCGTCGAACAGTTCGTTGGCTTCCTGCAGGCCGGCCTTGTAGCTGAAGCCGGCCGCCACGGCGATGCCGGCCGACAGCGTGCCCACCAGCGCCAGCACCAGCAGGCGGCGGACCGACGTCATGGCGCGGCCCCGGGCGCAGCCTGCACCGCCGCCTCGTCCAGCGCGTAGCCGACGCCGCGCACGGTGCGGATCAGCGCCGCGGGCAGCTTTCGCCGCAGGTGGTGCACGTGCACGTCCAGGGCGTTGCTGGCGATGTCTTCGTCCCAGCCGAACAGGCGCTGCTGCGCCGATTCGCGGCTGACGGTGCGGCCCGGGCTTTCCATCAGCACGCGCAGCAGGGCGAACTCGCGCCGCGGCAGGTCAATGTTGCGGCCCTGCCAGCGCACGGACATCGCGGCCGGGTCCAGCTCCAGTGCGCCGCAGCTCAGCACCGGGGCGGCGTTGCCGGCGCTGCGCCGCAGCAGGGCGCGCACGCGCGCCAGCAGTTCGTGGCTGTCGAAGGGCTTTCCGAGGTAGTCGTCGGCGCCCACGTCCAGCCCCAGCGTGCGGTCGGCCGGGCGCTCGCGGGCGCTCAGCACCAGGATGGGCACGGTGGCGCCGGCGCGGCGCGCGCTGCGGATCACTTCCAGGCCGTCCATGCGCGGCAGGCCCAGGTCCAGCACCACCAGGTCGATGCCGCCGTCGCGTATGGCCACCAGTGCGCTGGCGCCGTCACGCAGCCAGTCCACGGCGTAGGCCGCACGGCGCAGGGCCGTGCGGATACCTTCGCCCAGGGATTCGTCGTCTTCGACCAACAGCACGCGCATGCGGGGAGTGTGGGTGGGGCGTCAGCGGCTGGCAAGCTCCTCGCGCACCGTCTTGAGCAGCGCCTGTGCTTCGGCGCGGCGGCCGGCATCGGCGCGCTCGCGACCCGGCCGCGGCGGCGCTGCAAGCGCTTTGAGCAGCGCTTTTTCGGCGCCGGCGTAGTCGTCCTGCTCGCGCAGGAAATCGCCCTGGAAATAATTGGCGTCAATGCCGTCGGGATTCAGCGCCAGGCCCTTGGCCAACATCTCGCGCGCCTTGTCGTCGTCGCCGAAGCCCACTGGCCAGCCGGGCACCTGGTAGTACAGCGAGCCCAGGCTGGTGTAGGCCGAGCCCTCCAGGGCGCCGGGTTCAACGGCGAGTGCGGCTTCGAAATCCTTGCGCGCTTTCTTGACCAGGCCCAGCGCGCCCAGGCCGCCCTTTTCACCGGCCCAGCTCGACAGCACGATGCCCTCCCAAACCAGCGCACCGGCGTCGCGCGGGGCCGCGGCGCGGGCCGTTTCGGCCTGCGTCGCCAGGGCGGCGAAGGCGGCATCGCGTTTCTCCGCCGGCAGCTCGTATTTCACTTCCGCCCAGCGGTCGCGCACGGCGGCGACCTGTGGCGAGAGTTCGGCGGCGAAAACGGGCAGCGAGGCCAACGCCGCCAGGGTGGCAAACACGATCGGGCGGATGCGGGGTGATTTCATGCGGTTTCTCCGGTGGGTGCGGGGGACGCGGCGCGCGCATGGCGCCGCACGGTGGGAAGCTGCGCGCGCAGCGCGCGGTCGATCAGGGCGGGGAACGCACCGTTGAGTCGGGCGAAGAATTTTTCCGGCCAGCCCAGCTGGCGGCGCCGGTCGCCGCGCCGGATGCAGGCGATGAGCTGTTGCGCGACGTCCGCGGGCTCATCCTGGGCGGTCTTGAGCTCGGCGTTGAGGGCGTCCACGGCGGCGGTGTTGAACGCCGTGCGCGTGGCGCGTGGCGACAGGTACTGGAAGCGCACCGGGCCTTCGGCGTATTCCCGGCCCAGGGCTTCGATCAGGCCGCGCAGTCCGAACTTGCTGGCGCTGTAGGCCGCGAAGCCGGGGAACGCCAGCGCGCCGAACGTCGAGCCCACCGCCACCACGGCTGCCTCGGGCTGCTTTTGCAGCCAGGGCAGCAGCGCGCGTATGAGCAGCATGGGCGCCACCAGGTTGGTTTGCAGCAGGCGGGCGATATCCGCGTCGGACTGTTCTTCGAACAGGCCGAACGCACCCTGGGCGTGCGCGATCACCAGCAGCGAAGGCGACATCGACGCCGCGCGCGCCACCACGGCGGCACGTCCTTCGGGCGTGCCCAGGTCGGCGGTGACGGGCACCACCGCCCCGGGCCGATGCCGGTGCACCATGGTGTTGAGCTTCACCGGGTCGCGACCCACCGCCAGCACCGTGGCCCCGGCGTCCACCAGGCCGGCGACCAGCGCCGCGCCGATGCCACCGCTGGCTCCGGTCAGCACCACGGTGCGGCCGCGCAGGCCGATCACGCCGCTGCCCGAAGGGCGGAGGCCGGCGCCCGCAGTCCGCGGAAAACGTCGCCATAGAGCCGGTAGAAGCGGCGCGCCGCATGCACCACGGCGGCCTGGTCGTCGGCGTCGTCCAGGCGGTCCATGAGCTTTTCGAAGAAGCCGACGTGTTCGATGTCCAGGTCGCCGTGCGAGCGCAGGTAGCTGAAGGCGGTGCGCGGCAGTCCCAGGCTGGTTTCGATGGTTTCGGCCGCGCGCGTGGCCAGGGCCACGGACGTGCCTTCGAGCACCAGCACCATGCCGAAGAAGCCCACCGGGTTGCCGCGGCCGATGGTGTCGTAGGCGTAGGACACCATCAGTTCGGTGGCGTGCGCGGGCTGGGAACGGGCAATGGCTTCGCGGTCGGCGCCGCAGGCCTGCAGGTCGTCCAGGATCCATTCCTGGTGGCCCATTTCCTCGTCGATGTATTCACCCACCGCCGTTCGCAGCCACTCCAGCCGGGCCGGCAGGCGCGCGCCGCAGGCCATCAGCATCGGCACGGTGTGGCGCACGTGGTGGTAGGCCTGGGTGAGGAAGGCGACGTAGTCGTCGCGGGCGATCTGCGCGGCCAGGGCGTCCTGGATGATCGGGATGGCGATCAGGTCGGCGCGCTCGGCCTGGGTCTGGTGCAGCAGCTGCTGGTGGAAGTTCATGCGAGGGTCTCGTCGGTGGGGTAAGTTTCGTATCGGCGCGCGATGGCATCGGCGTAGCGTTCAAGGATGGCTTCGCGGCGCGGACGGCCGTTGGCGGTGAGCAGTCCGTCGGCGGCGCTGAACGGCGCATCGGCGACCACCAGTTCGCTCACCTGCGCGTAGTCGGGCAGGCCGGCGTTGACTTCATGCAGGGCCGCGCGCAGCGCGGCGTGGGCCCCGCCCGCGCCGCGCCGGCCGGGCCCACGCCGCGCTGCGCGCGGCCCTGCATGAAGTCAACGCCGGCCTGCCCGACTACGCGCAGGTGAGCGAACTGGTGGTCGCCGATGCGCCGTTCAGCGCC
>NZ_JAIBFH010000298.1 GCF_019459675.1 Arenimonas sp. | reverse complement strand
TCGGCGTCCACCAGCGCCAGCTGGGCGTCGAGTTGAGTCACGGCCAATTACGCCAGCTCCTTGGCGATGCGGGCGCGGGCCGGCCCCACCAGCACATACAGCGTTTTCTTCAGGGGCACGGCCCCCCCGGGGTCAATGCGCACCAGCGAATCACCCGGCTTGACCTCGGTGCCCTCGGGCACCAGATAACGAAGGGTGACGGGACTTGATTCGGACATGGGCGCCAGGATCAGTTCGGCTTCGGGCGCATGCACCTGGCCGCTGAGCAGCACCGGGCGCGACGCCTGGACCTGTGCGCCGGTGGCCGCCAGCGCCAGCACCAGCACCAGCACGGCCTCAGCGCGCCGAATCATGGTCCACCTTGCCGTCGCGCATGCGCACTTGGCGCGGCGCACGCTCGGCCACGTCGGGGTCGTGGGTCACCAGCACCACGGTCTGGCCATCCCGATGCAGCTCGGCGAACAGGCCCAGCACGTCGGCCGCGGTTTTCGAGTCGAGGTTGCCGGTGGGTTCGTCCGCCAGCAGCAGGGCCGGCTTGAGCAGCAGGGCCCGGGCGATGGCGGCGCGCTGCTGCTGGCCTCCCGACAGCTGCTGGGGCCGGTGCGCCATCCGATCGGCCAGGCCGACGCGTTCAAGCAGCTCGCGCGCGTGCGCCTCGACGCCGGCCATGGGCTGCAGGCAATAGCGCAGCGGCAGCATCACGTTCTCGAGCACGCTCAGCCGCGACAGCAGGTGAAAGGACTGGAAGACGAAGCCGATGCGGCGGTTTCGCAGCTCGCTCAGGGCGTCATCGTCCAGCGTGGCAACGTCCGCATCCTCGAACCGGTACCGTCCCGTGCTGGGCCGATCCAGGCAGCCAAGGATGTTGAGCAGCGTGGACTTGCCCGAGCCCGACGCCCCCGTGATGGCGAGGTGCTCCCCTCGCCCGATATGCAGGTCCAGGCCGGCCAGCGCCGGAATATGCTGCCCCTCCACCGAATAGGTGCGGGTGATGTCCTGGAGGTTGATCATCCGCAGCCGCAGTGGAATCGAGGCGTTGAACCTAAAGCTAAGGCCGGCATGAATGCAAGCCCTGCCCGGCTCAGTGCGATACTGGCACTCCACCCTTCCTGGCGCGCCGATGCCCGTCTCCCTGCCGCTCGATTCCCTGGACGCTGCCGTCGACCGGCTGTTCGCGCATGTCGGGCCGCGCATCGTGCTCGCCGCGCCGCTGGGGCTGGGCAAGCCGCATCGCCTGCTCAACGCCATCACCCGCCGCGTGGCGGCCGACCCGGGCCTGAGTCTGGAGCTTCTGACCGCGCTGTCGCTCACGCCGCCTTCGCCAGGCTCGGGACTGCAGCGGCGCTTCCTCGGGCCGTTCCTGGAACGCCACTTCGGCGCCGATTTCCCGACGCTTGACTACGCGCTGGCCCTGCGCCGCGACCAGCTGCCGGCCAACATCAAGGTCGAAGAGTTCTACATGCAGTCGGGCGCCCTGCTGGGCTCGTCGCAGGCGCAGCGCCACTACGTCAGCCTCAACTACACCCACGTGGCGCGGGCCGTGGCCGAACGCGGCGTCAACGCGCTGGTGCAGAAAGTGGCGCGCGAACCCGGCGGCACGCGGCTGAGCCTGAGCTGCAATCCCGACCTCACCTTCGACCTGGTGGACGAAGTGGCGCGGCTGGGCAACGCGCGTCCGTACTTCATCGCCGAAGTCGATCCCCACCTGCCCTGGCTGGACGGGCCATGCGCGGTGGACGCGGACTTCTTCGACCTGGTGCTGGACCTGCCCGGGCCCACGCCCGACCTGTTCGCGCTGGTGCGTGAGCCGGTGAGCGACGCCGACTACGCCATCGGCCTGTATGCCAGCACCCTGGTGCGCGACGGCGGCACGCTGCAGATCGGCATCGGTTCGCTGGCCGACGCGCTCTGCCACGCGCTGGTGCTGCGCCACACCCGCAACGACGTTTACCTTGCGCTGCTCGAAGCGCTGTCGCCGGGGCTGGCGACATCGAAGCTGGTGCAGTCGACCGGCGGCGTCGAACCCTTCCGGCTGGGCCTGTACGGCGCCAGCGAGATGGTCAACGACGGCTTCCGCCGCCTGGTGCAGGCCGGCGTGCTGACGCGCCGGGTGCTGGACGACGCCGAGGCCATGGCGCGCCTGAACCGCGACGCCGGCACGCCCGAAGACGATGCCCGCCTGGCCTTCGAGGGGCGCTACCTGGACGGCGCCTTCTACCTGGGTTCCAAGGATCTGTACGCCTGGCTGCGCGGGCTGGACGCCGAACAGGCGCGCGGCATCGGCATGACCCGCGTGTCCCACATCAACGAGCTGTACGGCAACAACGAGGCGCTGGAGCGCGAACAGCGCCGCGATTCCCGCCTGTTCAACACCTGCATGATGATGACCGCACTGGGCGCGGCGGTGTCCGATGCGCTCGAGGACGGCCGGGTGGTGTCGGGCGTGGGTGGCCAGTACAACTTCGTGGCCATGGCCCACGCCCTGCACGGTTCGCGATCGGTGCTGATGCTGCGCGCGGTGCGCGGGGCGGAGGGACAGGCCTCAAGCAATGTGCTGTGGAACTACGGCCACACCACCATCCCGCGCCACCTGCGCGACATCGCCGTTACCGAATACGGCGTGGCGGACCTGCGCGGGCGAAGCGACGAGGACTGCGTTCTGGCGATGCTGCGGCTCACCGATGCGCGTTTCCAGCCCGGCCTGCTTGACCAGGCGCGCACTGCCCGAAAAGTCGCGGCAGACGCAGCGCTGGCGTCCGGTGCCGAGGGCAACCGCCCCGACCTTCTCTCGAAAAAGCTGGCGCCGTTCCGCCGGGACGGCTCCCTGCCAAACTTCCCGATGGGGAGCGACTTCACGCCGGTGGAACAGCGCCTGGTGCCCGCGCTGGCCTGGCTCAAGCAGCAAAGCGCGCTTCCGGCCGGAAAGCTCCGCCTGCTCCTGCGTGCACTGGTCGCCCCGGCGTCCACGGATACCGAGGCCATGCAGCGCATGGCCTTGGCCGACCCATCGGGACTGGCGCAAACGCTGGAGGCCCGGCTGCTTGCAATGGCGCTGGCGCGCACGGCGGACTGACCCGCGGCGCAGGGCGTCGTAAACTGGGGAACCGACCGCTGGAGACATCGCCATGTCCGCGCCCGACGTCCTGCCCTTCTTCCACGCCGACACCAGCACTTGGTCCTACCTGGTCAGCGATCCCGCCACCCGCGAAGCGGCGATCATCGACCCGGTGCTGGACTTCGACCCCAAGTCGGGCCGCACCGCCACCACGTCGGCACAGCAGCTGCTGGACGCGGTGAAGGATCTGCAGCTGCACGTGCGCTGGATCATCGAAACCCACGCCCACGCCGACCACCTCAGCGCCGGCCACTGGCTCAAGCCCCAGCTGCCCGACGCGCTGCTGTCCATCGGCGAGGGCATCCGCAAGGTGCAGAAAACCTTCCGGCCGATTTTCAGCCTGGGTGAAAACTTCGCGGTGGACGGATCGCAGTTCGACCACCTTTTCACCGACGGTGAAGTGTTCGCGGTGGGCGTGCTGGAGGGCCGCGTCATCCCCGTACCCGGCCACACCAACGACAGCGTGGCCTACCTGATCGGCGATGCGCTGTTCACCGGCGACTCGCTGTTCATGCCCGACGGCGGCACCGCGCGCTGCGATTTCCCGGGCGGCGACGCGGCAACGCTGTTCCAGTCGATCCAGCGCCTCTACCAGCTGCCGGGCGACACCCGCGTGTTCGTCTGCCACGACTACGGCCCCGGCGGGCGCGAAGTGCGCTGCGAAACCACCATCGCCGAACAAAAGCGCAGCAACATCCACGTGCGCGACGGCGTCGACGAGGCCAGCTACGTAGCCATGCGCAATGCCCGCGACGCCACCCTGGCCATGCCCACGCTGATCCTGCCGGCGGTACAGGTGAACATCCGCGCCGGCGCCCTGCCCGAGCCGGAAGCCAACGGCGTGCGCTACCTCAAGCTGCCAATCGACGCGCTATAGCTTGGGCTCGCTGCCGGCCGGCGCCAGCTCGTCGAAGGCACGCAGCGTCTCCGCGGCATAGATCATCGACGGCCCGGCACCCATGTAGATGGCCAGCGAAACTGTTTCGAGCACCTGCTCGCGGGTGGCTCCGGCCCGGATCGCCGCCTTCACGTGGAAGCCGATGCAGCCGTCGCAGCGCGTGGCGATGGCGATGGCGATGGCCATCAGCTCCTTGGTCATCAGATCGAGCGCGCCCGGCGCCAGCGCTTCGCGCGCCAGGCCGCCGAAGGCCTTCATCGGGCCGGGCGCGCCCACGCGCAGCGTGGCGATGGCGGCGTTGAGGTCGTCGATCAGCTGTGGATAGGAATGGCTCATGGAATTCCCTTGGTGGGTGGACGATCAGGTGACCAGCTGTTGGCGGGTCCAGCGCACGATGCCGGCGGCGTCCATCGCGCCGGACTGGCGCGCGATCTCGCGACCCTGGCGCAGCAGCAGCAGGGTCGGAATGCTGCGGATGTTGTAGCGCTGACCCAGCGTCGGCTCCGACTGGGTGTCCACTTTGGCGATGCGCACCTGCGGTTCGAGCTGCGCAGCGGCACGTTCGAAGTGCGGCGCCATCATCTGGCAGGGTCCGCACCACGGCGCCCAGAAATCCACCAGCAGCGGCAGCTCGCTGCGATCGGCGTGGGCGGCGAAATGGTCCACGCCCAGCACCACAGGCTGACCGGTGAAAAGCGGTTTATGGCAGCGCCCACAGGACGGTGCATCCGCCAGGCGCTGAACCGGCACACGGCTCAAACCGTGGCAGTGCGGGCAGGCCAGCGTTGTGGTGTCGGTCATGCCGTGACCTCCTGGCGCGCGCGGCGTTGCAACAGCATGAAGTAAAGCAGCGGAATGACCACCAGCGTGAGCAGGGTGGACACCAGGATGCCGAAGATCAGCGCAATGGCCAGGCCGTTGAAAATCGGGTCGTCCAGGATGAAGAAAGCGCCGGCCATCGCCGCCAGCCCCGTCAGCACGATGGGCTGGGCACGCACCGCGCAGGCCTCGATCACGGCGTCGGCAGGCGACTGCCCCCCCGCCACCGCGTGGTTGATGAAGTCCACCAGCAGGATCGAATTGCGCACGATGATGCCCGCCAGGGCGATCATGCCGATCATGCTGGTGGCGGTGAACTGCGCGCCCAGCAGCGCGTGGCCCGGCATCACGCCGATGACGGTCAGCGGAATGGGCGCCATGATCACCAGCGGCACGAGGTAGTCGCGGAACTGCGCCACCACCAGCAGGTAGATCAGCAGCAGGCCCACCGAGTACGCCAGCCCCATGTCGCGGAAGGTTTCATAGGTGATCTGCCACTCGCCGTCCCACTTGATCGAGAAGCCCGATGCGGTTTCAGGCGCTGACAGGAAGCGCTGTTCGAGCGCGGTGCCGGCCAGCGGCTTGTCGTCGACCTGGCCCACCAGGTCGAACATGCCGTAGAGCGGGCTGTCGAGGTCACCGGCTTCGTCGCCGGTGACGTAAACCACCGGCAGCAGGTCCTTGTGGTAAATGACCGATTCCCATGGCAGGCGCTGCACCGTCACCACTTCCGACAGCGGCACCAGGCGGCCGTCGCCGGCACGCACCCGCAGCGTAAGCAGCTGGTCCAGGCTGGCCTGGTCGCCGGCGGGCAGGCGCAGGCGCACCGGCACGGGGTACTTGGACACGCCGTCGCGCAGGTAAGTGACGTCGCGGCCACCGACACCCAGCACCAGCGCGTCGGCGATGGCCTGCTGGGTAACGCCCAGGCGTGCGGCGCGCACGCGGTCCACCACCACCTGCTCGCGCGCGGCGGGCGATTCCACCGTGCTGTCCACGTCGACGATGCCTTCGGTGGCGGCGAAGCGCGCCTGCAGGTCACGGGCGATGTCCCGCGCGCGTTCCGGGTCCGGGCCGTAGATCTCGGCCACCAGAGGCGACAGCACCGGCGGGCCCGGGGGCACTTCCACCACCTTGACCGACGCACCGTAGCGCTTGCCGATGGCCGCCAGCGCGGGACGGACGGCGCGGGCGATGTCGTGGCTCTGGCGATCGCGCTGGTGCTTGTCCACCAGGTTCACCTGCAGGTCGCCGACGTTGGCACCGCTGCGCAGGTAGTACTGGCGCACCAGGCCATTGAAGTTCACCGGGCCCGACGTGCCGGCATAACCCTGCACGTCGAGCACTTCGGGCAAGGTCGAAACCTCGGCGGCCAGCTCCACCAGCAGCGCATTGGTGCGCTCCAGCGTGCTGCCCTCGGGCAGGTCCACCACCACCTGGAACTCCGACTTGTTGTCGAACGGCAGCATCTTCAGCACCACCAGCTGCACCACCGCCAGGCCAGCCGCCGCGACCAGGGCCAGGCCGATGCCCGCGAACAGCCTTCTGCGCCGCGAATGTCCGTGCTGGTCGTGCAGGAAGGGCCGCAGCACGCGTTCGAAGCCGGCGCGCAGCCTGCCCACCAGCTTGCCGTCGTGATGGCCGTCTTCCTGGGCCGGCACATGCCGGGCCAGCAGCTTGAGCGAAAGCCACGGCGTAACCGTCAACGCCACGGCCAGCGACAGCAGCATGCCCACCGACGCATTGATCGGGATGGGACGCATGTACGGCCCCATCAGGCCAGAGACGAAGGCCATCGGCAGCAGCGCCGCGATGACGGTGAACGTGGCCAGGATGGTCGGGCTGCCGACTTCGTCCACTGCCGGCGGGATCGCCTCACGCAGGGTCTTGCCGCCCAGCCGCATGTGACGGTGGATGTTCTCGACAATGACGATGGCGTCGTCCACCAGGATGCCGATCGAGAAGATCAGCGCGAACAGCGACACCCGGTTGATGGTGAAGCCCATCGCCCAGGAGGCGAACAGCGTGAGCGCCAGGGTGAGGATGACGGCGCTGCCCACCACGATGGCCTCGCGCCATCCCAGTGCGAACAGCACCAGCAGCACCACCGCGCCGGTCGCGAACACCAGCTTCTGGATCAGCTTCATGGCCTTGTCGTTGGCCGTGTAGCCGTAGTCGCGGGTGATGCTGGCGTGGATACCGTCCGGGATCATCGTCGCCTTGAGGCCTTCGAGGCGCCCGGCGATGGCGGTGGTGATGTCGGCGGCGTTGGCGCCCGGCTTCTTGGCAATGGCCAGGGTGACGGCGGGCGCGATGCCGGCCGCGGGGCCGGTCCGGCCGGCCGGCACCGAGTGCCAGGCGTATTGCGTGGGCAGGTCGGACGAAGGGCGGATGGTGGCGACATCGTCCAGGTAGAGCGGGCGGCCGTCGTCCAGACCAATCACCAGTTCAGCCACCTGCTGGGCGTCGGCCAGGTAGCGGCCGGCCGTCAGGGGCACCTGGCCGCTGGCGGTGACGCGTTCGCCCGCTTGCTGGACGACGTTGGCGGCCGACAGGGCGCCGGCCAGGTCGTCGGCGGTCATGCCGTAGGAGGCCAGCCGCGTGGCGTCGAGCTCCACCACCACCGCACGCTGCGGCGCGCCGATGGTGTAGACGTCGCGGGTGCCGGGGACGCGCTTGAGCTCGGCTTCAAGGGTGTGTGCGACTTCGGCCAGTTCGGTGCCGCCGCGCGCCGGGTCGTCCGTCCACAGGGTGACGCTCATCACCGGCACGTCGTCGATGCCCATCGGCCGCACCAGCGGCTGGCCAACGCCCAGGTTTCCGGGCGCCCAATCGGCGTTCGAATACACCTGGTTGTAAAGCCGCACCAGCGCGTCCTGGCGCGGCACGCCCACGGCGAACTCCACCGTGATCAGCGCCATGCCCGGCCGGCTGATCGAATAGACGTGCTTGACGCCGTCGATCTCCGACAGCACCTGTTCCAGCGGATAGCTGACCAGGTTCTCGACGTCCCGCGCTGGCGCGCCCGCGAAGGGGACGATCACGTTGGCCATGGTCACGTCGATCTGCGGCTCTTCCTCGCGCGGCGTCACCAGCGTTGCGAACAGACCCAGCAGCAGCCCGGCCAGGGCCAGGATCGGCGTAAGCGGGTTGGCCTGGAACGAACGCGCCAGGCGTCCGGAGAGACCGAAGCGCGGCTCACTCATTGACCGACTCCGTGCGCCGGGCGGTGAGGTGGGCCAGTGCGGCCAACGGGTCGACCGCGATGCGGTCCCCCGCCGACAGCCCCGCCAGCACTTCGACGCGATCATCGGCGCGGTGGCCGATGCGCACCTGGCGCAGGCTGACCCGGTTGGCGGGGTCCACGGCATAGACCGCGGTCACTTCGCTGCGGCTTACCAGCGCGGATGCCGGCACCACGATGCGTTCGGTCTCGCCGGTCTTGAAGGCGGTCTTGACCGTCATCCCGGGCTGCAGGCCGGTGCTGGCCGTGGGCAGCTCCACGCGTATGCGGAAGCTGTGGGTCTTGGGATCGGCGTAGGGGAAGATCACCAGGCCAGTGGCCTGGATGCGGCGACCGTCGGCCAGGATCACCGTGGCGCTGTCGTGCTCGCGAATGGCCTGGATGTCGCTCTGGGGCACCTCCACGTTCACGCGCAGCTGGTCCAGCGACAGGCCGGACACCAGCGGCTGGCCCGGGCGCACCGACTCACCCACTTCCACCAGGCGCTCGGTCAGGATTCCCGAGTAAGGCGCCTTGATGACGGTGTAGTCCACTTGTTCGCCCGCCTCGCTGACGCCGGCGCGCGCCGACTCCAGCGCCGCGCGCGCGGCGTCGCGCCGGGCCCGGGCCTGGTCCAGCGCAGCGCGGGCCAGAAGCTGCTTGGCCACGAGCTCCTGGGTCCTGCTGAACGACAGTTCGGCCTCGGCCGCATCGGCCTGCGCCGCGCTGAGCGCCGCGGTGGCGCGGCGACTGGCCGACAGCTGTTCCACGTCGGTGAAACGGATCACCACCTGCCCCGCCTCGACGTAGTCATTGACGTCGAACGGAAGCTCCAGCACCCTGCCCGCGGTCTGCGCCGACAGCGTCGCCTGGTTCACCGCTTCCACCACGCCGTCCCAGGCGCGCTCGCGCGGCGAGGTTTGCATCGCCACGTCCAGCGTCTCGA
The DNA here is from genome assembly GCF_019459675.1 of Arenimonas sp. Lineage (GTDB taxonomy): Bacteria > Pseudomonadota > Gammaproteobacteria > Xanthomonadales > Xanthomonadaceae > Arenimonas. The sequence continues at coordinate 1,259 of NZ_JAIBFH010000298.1, read as the reverse complement.
ACTGCACCGGCGGCGAGGCCACCGGCAGCGGAGTCTTGTCACCGCAGGCCGCCAGCAGGGCGATGGCGACGACGGCCAGGGGAACCAGGCGGACTTTGCGCGACATGGCACTGCTCACTTGAAGGCGCAGCCGGATTTGAAACCCAGCTTGCCAAAAACCATCGCCGCCGGGCAGAAGCCGGTGAACGACGACTGCAGCAGGTTGAGTCCGACGAAGGCGGTCAGCAGCAGCCAGTACGGCGAGACGAAGTAGGACAGTGCGGCGCTGGCGAGGACCATCAGGCCGGCAAAAGCCATCACGGCGCGATCAATGTTCATGGTCATTCCTTCAAGGGTTGGTTTACTTGAGCCGCTCGATGCCGAGTAGCTTGAGGATGTATTTCTCGTAGACCGGCTCGGTGTTGCCCGATCGCATCTTGGCCAGGAAGTATTTCTCGTACGCCACCTTGGCCAGGTGCACCCACTTGCCCACCTTGGCCCACGTGACGTTGCGCGGCGGGATCTGCGGCAGGGCCACGAAGGCCGCGCCGGTGTCGCCCATGTCGGCCAGGCACACCGCGTTCCATGTGGCGACGGCATCGGCTGGCTTGCCCGCCAGCTCGGCAGCGATGTTTGCGGCGATGGCCGTCACCATCGATTCGATCATGAAGCCGGTCTTGGGCGCGCCGGTGGGAACCGTGGTGACCTCCACCGGCGGAATCGCCACGCAGACACCGGCGGAGAAGATATTGGGGTACACAGGGCTGCGCTGGTGCGCGTCTATCTTTACGAAACCGCGCGGATTGCACAGTTCCTTGGCGCTGCGTACGGCGTCCACGCCGGTGAAAGCCGGCAGCACCATCGAGAACTTGAACGGCAGCTCGTGGTTCGCGTGAAGCTGGCCGCGGCTGTCGAGCTCTTCGACCGTCATCATGCCCTGCTCCACCTTCTGGATCTTCGCGTTGACGATCCATTTGATGTGGCGCTGGCGCAGCTCCGATTCGAGCAGCGTCTTCGAGTCGCCAACGCCGCCCAGCCCCATGTGGCCGATGTAGGGCTCACTGCTGACGTAGGTCATGGGCACCTTGTCGCGCAGCTTGCGCTTGCGCAGGTCGGCGTCGATGATCATCGCGAACTCGTAGGCCGGGCCAAAGCAGCTGGCGCCGGCGGCGGCACCGACCACGATCGGGCCCGGGTCCTTCAGGAACTCCTGGTATGCCGCCCCCCCCGCGCGGGCGGGGGGGGTGGGGGAGGGCGAATGGGGGTGGGCCAGCGGGCCC
>NZ_JAIBFH010000284.1 GCF_019459675.1 Arenimonas sp. | reverse complement strand
GGCCGCCGGACAGTTCGGCCGGGTAGTGCTTGGCGCGCGAGGCCAGGCCCACCTTGCCCAGCGCGTCTTCGATGCGGCGCTTGCGCTCGGCGGCGCCCAGGCCGCGGTAGCGCAGCGGCACGTCCACGTTGTCGAACAGGTTCAGGTCGGGGATCAGGTTGAAGCCCTGGAAGATGAAGCCGATCTTCTGGTTGCGAAGCCGCGAACGCGCGTCGTCGCTCAGGCCGCGCACTTCCACGCCGTCCAGCAGATAGGTGCCCTCGGTGAATTCCTCCAGCAGGCCGGCGATGTTGAGGAAGGTGGTCTTGCCCGAGCCAGACGGGCCGGTGACGGCGACGAACTCGCCTTCGCGCACGTGGATGTCGAAGCCGCGCAGCGCGTGGGTTTCGATCATGTGCGTGCGGTAGACCTTGCTGAGCTGGTTCATCCGGAGCATGGGAGGCGTCCTTGGTGTCGGTGTTCGGGAAAAGGGAATGGAAGGGTCAGTCGTTGAGCTGCACGCGCTCGGCGTCGCCGAAGGTGTCGGTGCCGGCGATCACCACCACGTCGCCAGCGGCCAGGCCGTCCAGCACTTCCACGTGGGTGACGCTGGCGGTGCCCAGGCGGATGGCGCGGCGCACCGCGACGCTGCCGTCCACCACCCAGGCGGTGCGGCCGCCCTGGGCTTCGATGAAGGGGCCGCGCGGCAGCATCAGCGTATTGGCGCGTTCGTCAATGAGGATGCGGGCGTTGACGCGTTGGTTCTGGCGCAGGCCGGCGGGCTGGTCGCCCTCGAAGGCGACACGCACGCGCACGCGGTTGGCCACCACTTCGGGCGATATGGCGCTGATCTTGCCGGGCGCCTTCGCGCTGCCGATGGCCACGTCGGCGCTCATGCCGATGCCCAGGTCGTCGGCGTAGGTTTCCGGCGCCTCCAGCTCCACTTCCAGGCGCGACAGGTCCACCACGGTCACCAGCGGCGCGTTCGCCACCACTACGGCGCGGTCGGTCACGGCCACGGTGCCGACGATGCCGTCCACCGGCGCGCGGATCTGTAGGTCTTCCACGCGGCGGCGCAGGTCGGTGACCACCAGCGCCTGGCGCTCGAGCGCACGCTCGCGGGTGGTGAGGTCGAAGCCGGTGGACTGGGTGGCCAGGCCGCTGTCGTCGCTGGCGTGGCGCAGGCGGATTTCAGCGCTGCGCACCGCGTCGCGCGCGGCCAGCAGGTCCACTTCCGACACCACGCCCAGCGCGTGTCCGCGCTCGGAGCGCTGCAGGTTGCGCCTGGCCGTGGTCAGGGTGAGGTCGGCCTCGTCCTGCGTGCGCCGCGCCAGCAGGCTGGCCTGGCGCGAGGTGATGCGCTGGCGGCCCACTTCGGCGTCCAGGCTGGCCAGGGTGGATTCTTCGCGGGCAAGTTCGTTGGTCAGCTCGGGCGATTCAATCTTTGCCAGCACCGCGCCGCGCTTCACGGTGGCGCCGGCCTGCACCTGCAGGGTCACGGTGCCGCCCACCGGCGCGTACAGCGTCGGGCTGACCGCGGCCACCACCCGGCCCTCCACCGCCACGTCGCGCACGAACGTGCCCAGCGCCACTTCGCCGGTGCGCACGCGCGCTGCCGACACCGAGCGCTCGCTCGACGCCCAGCCCATCACCAGCCACACCAGCCCGGCCAGCAGCACCGCGACGACTGCCAGGATCACCAGCCGCCGCTGCCTGCCGCTGCCGGGGCTTGGTGAGAGGGGGCGGTCTTGGGCGGAGGGTTCGCGAATCATGGCGCGTCCAGGCAGGGGCTACATGGAATCCGTTGCACGAGCCGTGCCAGCGCTAAGTCATTGAATTGAATGCGGCGATGCCGGTGTCCGGGTGTCCGCCGGGCGTCCAGCCGCTGAACGCCCGGACAGTCCCGGCGCGGCCTTGCCACCCGCGCCCGCGGGGCGGCGACGGCATCCGATAAACTGGGGCCCTTACCGGATACGGATCACCCCACCATGTGCGGCATCGTCGGCATCAGCGCCCAGCGCAATATCGTCAAGCACCTGATCGACGGCCTGAGCGCCCTCGAGTACCGAGGCTACGACTCGGCCGGCGTGGCCCTGCAGGGCACGGACGGCATCGTCCGCCTGCGTGCCAAGGGCAAGGTGCGCGACCTGGCCGCGCTGCAGACGGCCACCGGCGTGGACGGCCACTGCGGCATCGCCCACACCCGCTGGGCCACCCACGGCGTGCCCAGCGAAGGCAACGCCCACCCGCATCTGTCGGGCGAGGTGAGCGTGGTGCACAACGGCATCATCGAAAACCACGCCGCGCTGCGCGCCGAACTGCAGGCCGACGGCTATGAGTTCAGCTCGCAGACCGACACCGAAGTGATCGCGCACCTGGTCGAGCGCGCGCAGCGCTCGGGCCTGTCGCTGCTGGCTTCGGTGCAGGACATCGTGGGCCGCCTGCATGGCGCCTACGCCATCGTGGTGGTGTCCGCCCGCGAACCCGGCGTGCTGGTCGGTGCCCGCCTGGGTTCACCGCTGGTGGTGGGCCTGGGCGAGGGCGAACAGTACTTCGGCTCCGACATCCACGCGCTGCTGCCGCTGACGCGGCGCTTCATGTACCTGCACGAAGGCGATGTCGCGCGCGTGGACACCACGGGCGTGCAGGTGTTCGACGTGCACGGCCAGCCGGCCACGCGCGAAGAAAAGGAATCGCAGTTCAACTCCGACGCCGTGCAGCGCGGCGACTACGCCCACTACATGCTCAAGGAAATCCACGAGCAGGCCCAGGCCGTGGCCGACACGCTGGAAGGCCGCATCGCCGGCGGCCGCATCCTCACGCAGATCTTCGGCGTGGACGCCGAGCGCCTGCTGGCCGACACCCAGGCCGTGCACATCATCGCCTGCGGCACCAGCTACCACGCCGGCCTGGTGGCGCGTTACTGGATAGAACAGCTGGCCGGCGTGCCCTGCACGGCCGAGATCGCCAGCGAATACCGCTACCGCGACCCGGTGGTGCGCGAAGGCACGCTGTTCCTCACCATTTCCCAGTCGGGCGAAACCGCCGACACCCTGGCCGCGCTCAAGCTGGCCAAGCAGATGCCGTACCTGGCGCAGATGGCCGTGTGCAACGTGCCCGAATCGTCCATCGTGCGCGAGTCGTCGCTGGTGCTGATGACGCGCGCCGGCCCCGAGATCGGCGTGGCGTCCACCAAGGCCTTCACCACCCAGCTGGTGGCGCTGGCGCTGTTCGCGCTGGCGCTGGCGCGCAGCAAGGGCCTGGACGAAACGCGCTACCTCGACGGCGGGGCGCAGCTGGAACAGCTGCCCGGCCTGATCGTGGAAACGCTCAAGCTCGACGAACAGATCAAGCTGCTGGCCGAGCGCTTTGCCGACAAGCACCACGCCCTGTTCCTGGGCCGCGGCACCCACTGGCCGGTGGCGATGGAAGGCGCGCTCAAGCTCAAGGAAATCAGCTACATCCACGCCGAAGCCTACGCCGCCGGCGAACTCAAGCACGGCCCGCTGGCGCTGGTGGACGAAGACATGCCGGTGATCGCGGTGGCGCCCAACGACCGCCTGATCGACAAGCTCAAGTCCAACCTCGAGGAAGTGCGCGCGCGCGGCGGCGAGCTGTACGCCTTCGTGGACGAAACCGTGGCGCACGGCCTGGACGCCGCGCACGTGGTCATCCTGCCCGCCTGCGGCGAGATCGCCGCGCCGGTGGTGTCCACGCTGCCGCTGCAGCTGCTGAGCTACTACGTGGCCCTGCTCAAGGGCACCGACGTGGACCAGCCGCGCAACCTGGCCAAGTCGGTGACGGTGGAATAGTTTCGCCGCGCCGCGACCCCAAGCCCCAACGGAGCCACCCCATGCGTGTTTGTGTCTATGCCGCCTCCAGCGCCAAGGTCGCGCCCGAGTTCCACGCCGCCGCGCGCGCGCTGGGCGAAAGCCTGGCCTCGGAAGGCTGCAGCATCGTCTACGGCGGCGGCTCGCAGGGGCTGATGGGATCGCTGGCCGACGGTGCGCTGTCGAAGGGCGGCGAAGTCATCGGCATCCTCCCGAAATTCATGGCCGACCTCGAATGGGGCCACCCCGGCCTGACGAAGCTCGAGCTGGTGGAAGACATGCGCGAGCGCAAGCATCGCCTGCTGACCGACAGCGACGCCGTGGTGGCGCTGCCCGGCGGCTGCGGCACGCTGGAAGAACTGTTCGAGGCGATCACGCTCAAGCGCCTTGGCATCTACTTCAGCCCGATCGTGCTGCTCAACGTGCGCGGCTTCTATGCGCCGCTGCAGGGCTTCATGCAGTCGGTGATCGACGAGCGCTTCATGAACCCCGAGCACGCCGCCATGTGGTCGCTGGTGGACGAGGTGGCCGACGTGCTGCCCACCATCCGCGCCACGCCGCGCTGGCGCGAAGACGCGCGAGAGTATGCCGTCGTCCGCTGAGCCCGCGCCCAGCCCGAGTCGCCGCGCGTGAAAAAACCGACCAAGACCGTCGCGCTGCCGCGTTCGCTGGGCGAAGACGACAAGGTGGGCATTCGCGCCGCGCTTGACGGCCTGCGCCTGTCGCCCGGCTTCAAGCCGCGCGGGGCGCAGAACGCGATGATTGCGATTGCCGCGCGCGCGCTCGGCGCCACCGGCGGCGGCGCCGTGATCGAGGCGCCCACCGGCGTGGGCAAGAGCCTGGGCTATCTGGCGGCGGCGGTGCCGATTGCGCTGGCGCACAAGCGTCCGCTGGTGATCGCCACGGCCACGGTGAGCCTGCAGGAACAGCTGGTGCAGCGCGACATCCCGCGCTTCCTGGCCGACACGGGCCTGGTCGCCACCGTGGCCATCGCCAAGGGCCGGCAGCGCTACGCCTGCCTGCGCAACCTGGCCGAGTCGGCGGGCGGCGACACCGGCGAGTCACTGTTCGACTTCGATCCGGCGTACACGCGCGCGCCCAGCGTGGAAGAGGCCAAGGTGATCGAGGCGCTGTCGAAGGCCTTTGACGGCGGCCAGTGGCAGGGCGACCTCGATCTGGCGCCCGTGCCCATTCCCGACGGCATGCGCAGCCGCATCACCACCTCGGCTGGCGCCTGCACGCGCGCCAACTGCGCGTTCGTTGAAGCCTGCCCCTACCTCAAGGCGCGCGCCGGCGTGAAAGCCGCCGACATCGTGGTGGCCAACCACGACCTGGTGCTGGCGGCGCTGGGGCTTCCCGACAGCGACGAGGGCGACAACCCGATCCTGCCGATGCCGTCCAAGGCGCTGTTCGTTTTCGACGAAGGCCATCACCTGCCCGCCAAGGCGATCGACGCCGACGCCGCGCAGCTGCACCTGCCCACCTGCATCGAAGCGCTTGAGCGCGGGCGCGGGCCGATCTCCGCTGCGTTCGTGCGCAGCGGCAAGGACGCCATCAGCGGCCTGGCGCCGCTGGAAGTGCAGGAGCTGGTGACGCAGGCGCGCGACGGGCTGCGCGATTTCCAGGACAAGCTGGCGCTGGCCTGGGTGCCGGATCCTTCCGAGGCGCAGCCCACGTGGCGCGCCCCCATGGGCCGGCTGCCCGAAGACTGGCTGGCCGACGCGCAGTCGCTCGACCATGTGTTCAGCAAGCTCAGCCGCTTCGCCGACGCGCTGGTGTCGGCGATACCCCGGGACGACGGCGGCAAGGCCGAGCCCGACGACAGGCTGATGCGCAACCTGGGCCGTCTGGTGGAGCGCCTGCAGGACGCCGCCGCGCTGTGGCAGCGCTGGGCCAGGACCGATGCCAGCGGCTGGGCGCCGATGGCGCGCTGGCTTACCGTGGCCAAGGACCGCAGCCTGCTGTGCCACGCCGCGCCGGTGTCGGCGGCCGGCATCCTGCGCAACCTGGTGTGGAGCCGCGTCGAGTCGGTGGTGATCACGTCGGCGACGCTGGCCACGGGCGGCAACTTCCGCCACTTCTGCGAAGAGGCCGCCATCCCCGACGACTGGGAGCTGGCCAGCCTGCCCAGCCCCTTCAACCTGGCCGAAAGCGCCGTGCTGTCGGTGCCGGCGATGAAGACCCTGCCCGACGACGCTGCCCGCCACACCGACGAAGTGGCGGCGTGGATCGAGAATGAACTCGACTGGGACGCCGGCAACCTGGTGCTGTTCACGTCGTGGAAGCAGATGGAGCGCGTGGTGGCGCTGCTGTCGCCGGCTCGCGCCATCCGCACCCTGGTGCAGGGCTCGCGCTCGCGCACCGAACTGCTTGAGCGCCACGCCAGCCACATCCGCGCCGGCAAGGGCAGCACGCTGTTCGGCCTGGCGTCGTTCGGCGAAGGCCTGGACCTGGCCGGTGATCTCGCCACCACGGTCGTGATCACCAAGCTGCCCTTCGCCATGCCCTCCGACCCGGTGGGCGCGACCAAGGCCGAGTGGTACGAATCGCGCGGCCGCTCGGCCTTCTTCGAAGTGGCGCTGCCCGAAGCCCAGCGCACGCTCACGCAGTACATGGGCCGCCTGATCCGCACCGAGGACGACCGCGGCCGCATCGTGCTGCTGGACCGTCGCGTGGTGGTGAAGCAATACGGCCGCGCGCTGCTCGACAGCCTCCCGCCTTACCGCCGCCTGATCGCCTGACGCCGCCGGAGAAGGCGCGCCGATGGCTGCAAAAAAGGCAGGCGCTTTATGCAACTTGCCTGCCCGCTCCGTGCAAAGAGCGCTGGGTCTGCGCCCGTCAACTTCACGGCAGCCCTACGTATCGGCCTGCACCGGGTTGGCACAACCCTTGCTGTGTATCTCCTGTCCCCGCCATTCCTGGCCGGACTCCCCCCATGGAGATCTTTTGATGAGCACTCTCAAGTCCACCCCTGATTCGAACGACATGAACCGCGATCCGATCACCGGCACGCCCGGTGCGCATCCGGTGGGCACGGGCGTAGGCGCCGCCGCTGGCGGTGCCACGGGCGCCGCGATCGGCATGGTGGCTGGCCCCGCGGGCGCAGTGGCCGGCGCCGTGGTTGGCGCGGTGGTCGGCGGCTTGGCCGGCAAGGGCGTTGCCGAGGGCGTCAATCCGACGGCCGAGGACGCCTACTGGCGCGATCAGTACGTGCGCGAGCCGTACTACGCCACCGACCGCAGCTACGAAGACTATTCGCCGGCCTACCGCATCGGCTACGAGGGTCGCGGCCAGTACGCCGGCCGCACGTTCGAGCAGGCCGAACCCGAGCTGCGCAGCAGCTACGAAGCCAGCCGCGGCAAGTCCCGCCTCGAGTGGGAAGACGCCCGTGTAGCCACGCGCGCCGCGTGGCATCGCGTCGAGCGTGCCATGCCGGGTGATGCGGACCGCGACGGCCGCTGATCGGGTTCAGGGCCCGCGATTCCTGGCGCCTGCACGAGCCGTGGATCGCGGGTTTTTTCCAAGACGACGCCGTCAGGCGTCGTCTTCGTGTGGCGACGATGGATCGTCAAGGCCGAGGTCGGCCGTTTCATCTTCGTCGTTGCGCGTGGTGGTTACCGGACCGGCGGCGGGCATGCGCTTGTTCTTGGGCAGCGGCAGCTTGGCCACTTCTTCGCCGGCGGCCAGCACCAGTTCGCTGCGGCGTTCGTCCGGGATCTCCTGCCAGTGGCAGCCCAGGATCGCGCCTTCCAGCGCGTACAGAAGATTCAGGCTGGGCTTGAAGCCGGCGCGCTTGACCCGCACGAAGGCGGCGAGGGCGCCCACGGCTTCCAGGTCTTCCTGCGAGCGCACGCCGGTCTGGCGCAGCCAGGCGGCGGATTTCGGGCCGATGTTGCGAAGCTTGGTTCCGGTTGTCATCACCACTCCTGCGGGTCGGCTTCAGGCCTTGCCCAACGTCTCAATGAACGCGCTGGCCAGCGCTTCGAGGCCATGCTGGTCGGCGGCGTCGAAGCGGTCCAGCACCGGGCTGTCGAGGTCGAACACGCCCACCAGCACGTCGCCGCGGTACAGCGGCACCACCAGCTCCGATCGGGACGCCGAATCGCAGGGGATGTGTCCCGGGAATGCGTCCACGTCGGCGATGCGCTGTGTCTGGCGCGTCAGCGCCGCCGTGCCGCACACGCCGCGGCCCAGGGCGATGCGCACGCAGGCCGGGTGGCCCTGGAACGGACCCACAACCAGTTCGGTGCCGTCGAAGAAATAAAAGCCAACCCAGTTCAGGTCGGGCAGGGCATGGAACACCAGCGAGGAAAGATTGGCGGCGTTGGCCGTCCGGTCGTGCTCGCCGTGCATCAGGCCGCGGGCCTGTTCAAGCAGCTGGGCGTACTGGTCGGCTTTGTCGCCGCTGAGGGTATTGGCCTGGAACATGGCGGTCCTTTCAGTGAGGGCGGAAGTGTAGCGCGGCCGGCGTGGCGGGCTGGTAAAGTCCGGCCATGACCAGCGCACCCGGTGTCCTTTCCGCCGACGGCTTCCGCGACCGCGGCGCCCAGGCCACACGGCTCGAGGCCTTCGTGGACGCGGCCTTCGCGTTCGCGCTGACGCTGGTGGTGATCGCCGGCAACGACATCCCCGACTCGGTGGACGCGCTGGTGCTGGCCATGAAGTCGGTGCCGGCCTATGCCGGCTGTTTCCTGCTGATCATGCGCTGCTGGTCGGCGCACGCCGACTGGAGCCGCCGCTACGGCCTGGATGACCTGGTCAGCCGGCGGCTGGGCGTGCTGCTGGTGTTCCTGGTGCTGATCTTCGTGTATCCGATGCGCATGGTGTTCTCGAGCCTGTTCAATGCGCTCACGGCCGGCTACCTGCCCACGGGCTTCAGCATCAACAGTGCGGCCGACGTGCCGGCCATGTTCATCATGTTCGCCGTGGCGTTCGGGCTGTTGGGGGCGGTGATGACCGCGCTTTACTGGCACGCATGGCGCCTGCGCGACGCGCTGGAGCTGTCGCTGCATGAGCGCGCGCGCACCCGCTTCGAGATGATGAACTGGGGCGCCGTACCGGTGGTGGCGACGCTGTCGTTGATTCTGGCGCTGGCGATTCCTGCCACGCGGGAAAGCGGCATCTGGCTGGGCATGCCGGGCTTCGTGTTCTTCCTGCTCAACCTGGCGCCGTTCGTGCTGGAGCGGGTGGCCGAACGCTGGCGCCGCGCGCAGCCGGGGGCCTGAGTGGCGTCGTACTTCATAACCCGCACCGACACCCGCGTGGGCAAGACCTACGCCAGCGCGGCCGTGCTGCACGCCCTGCCCGCCGGCGGCGCCCCCGCCGAGGGCATGAAGCCGGTGGCCCGCGGCTGCGCACCCCCCCCCCCGGGCCAGCGCAA
>NZ_JAIBFH010000279.1 GCF_019459675.1 Arenimonas sp. | reverse complement strand
TGGCGTGCACCCAGCCGCCGTTCATGCCGAAGTGCATCCACAGCGTGAGCCCGAACACGAGCGCGATGCCGAACATCACGTGGCCGAAGCGGTAAAGCCGCCGGCCCATCAGCGCCAGCCGGTCGCGGACCGCCGGTTCGGCGCCGGCTTCGGCCAGGTTCACCAGGATGCGCGGCAGGTAGAACACCGTGGCCATCCAGGCGATGACGAACAGGACGTGGAAGAGTTTGGTCCAGAGATAAGCCATGCGTTTACTCCCAGAGGAGGCGGCAGGATGCCATGCCCGCGGCGGCAGGCACCACGAGGGCGGACAGCGGCGGGAAAAACCACACCGGTCAGGCGCTTGCGACGGCTTTAGGGTACAATGCGCGCCTGCTTCGTTTCCGTGGTGTGCCGGTATGCGAAGTCTCCCCGATGAAATCGGACCCAGACCTACGGACCTCCCATGACCGCCCAGACGACCGAGGCGCCCAGCGCGCCGATGCAATTCCGCGAACTCGCCCTCAGCGAGCCCCTGATCAAGGTGCTCGGCGAGCTCGGCTACGAGACGCCCTCCCCCATCCAGGCCGCCACCATCCCGCACCTGCTGGGTGGCCGCGACGTGCTGGGCCAGGCCCAGACCGGCACGGGCAAGACCGCCGCGTTCGCGCTGCCGATCCTGTCGCAGATCGACCTGAGCCAGACCAAGCCCCAGGCCCTGGTGCTGGCCCCGACCCGCGAGCTGGGCATCCAGGTGGCCGAAGCCTTCCAGCGCTACGCCACCCATATGCCGGGCTTCCACGTGCTGCCGATCTACGGCGGCCAGAGCTACGGCCCGCAGCTGCAGGCCCTGCGCCGCGGCGTGCACGTGGTGGTGGGCACCCCCGGCCGGATTATTGATCATCTCGAGAAAGGGTCGCTCGACCTGTCCCTGCTCAAGAACCTGGTGCTGGACGAAGCCGACGAAATGCTGCGCATGGGCTTCATCGACGACGTCGAAGCCATCCTCAAGAAGATGCCGGCCGTGCGCCAGACGGCGCTGTTCTCGGCCACCATGCCGCACGCCATCCGCCGCATTGCGCAGACCTATCTGAAGGACCCGGTGGAAGTCACCATCGAGGCCAAGACCCGCACCGCCGACAACATCCGCCAGCGCAGCTGGGAAGTCAGCGGCATGCACAAGCTCGACGCGCTCACCCGGATCCTGGAAGCCGAACCCTTCGACGCGATGATCGTGTTCGCGCGCACCAAGCTGGCCACCGACGAACTGGCCGAGAAGCTTCAGGCCAGGGGCTTCGCCGCCGCCGCCATCAACGGCGACGTGGTGCAGGCCCAGCGCGAACGCACCATCCAGCAGCTCAAGGACGGCAAGATCGACATCCTGGTCGCCACCGACGTCGCCGCCCGCGGCCTGGACGTGGAGCGCATCAGCCACGTGCTCAACTACGACGTGCCGCACGACACCGAAAGCTACGTGCACCGCATCGGCCGCACCGGCCGCGCCGGCCGCAGCGGCGAAGCGATCCTGTTCATCGCCCCGCGCGAGCGCAACCTGCTGCGCGCGATTGAACGTGCCACCCGCCAGCCGATCACGCCGATGGAGCTGCCGACCGTCGCCGACGTCAACGACGTGCGCAAGTCCAAGTTCAAGCAGCAGATCACCGACACCCTGGCCGCCGGCGAGCTCACCGAGTTCCGCAAGCTGATCGAGGACTACGAGCGCGAGCTGAACGTGCCCGCCATCGAGATCGCCACCGCCCTGGCCAAGATGGCCCGCGGCGACGTGCCGCTGCTGATGGTGCCGCCGAAGTTCGAGGCCAAGAAGCGCGCCTTCGACCATGACGTGGCCGCCGCCACCGACAAGTTCGCCCGCCCCTCGCGCTTCGACAAGCCCGAGCGCGGCGAGCGCCCGGCCCGTCCGGAGCGCGGTGACCGCCCCGAGCGCCCGGCGTTCCCGAAGAAGCAGCGCGAGGCGCGTGCGCCGGACGAGGGCAAGGCCACCTTCCGCATCGAAGTGGGCTACGACCACGGCGTGAAGCCGGGCAACATCGTCGGCGCCATCGCCAACGAAGCCGGCCTGGACGCCAAACACATCGGCCGCATCGAGATCTTCGAGGACCACACCCTGCTGGACCTGCCCGACGGCATGCCCGGCGACGTGATGACCCACCTCAAGACCGTCTGGTGCGCCGGCCAGCAGCTGCGCATCACCCGCGACGGCGAAACGCCGGACACGGCCGGCAAGTCGGCCGGCAAGAAGCCCTTCGCCAAGAAGGCCTTCGGCGGCGACAAGAAGGAGTTCGGCCCGCGCAAGTTCGGCGACAAGCCGCCCTTCAAGAAGCCGCACCGCAAGGGGCCGCCGACGGAATGACGTCGCGGCATGGCGCATGAAAAAGCCGGGGCATGCCCCGGCTTTTTTTGTGCGAACGATCCGGTACCGCGGGTCAGGCCGCCGGGCGGCGCCGGCGCAGCAGTGCGCGCACCGCCCAGCCCACGGCCAGCAGCACCAGCAGGAAGGGCAGCGTGGCCACCACCACCGTCACCAGCACGGCCACGCTGGCGTCGAGCACCGACAGCGAATCACGCAGCGCCTCGCCCAGCTCCGAGCTTTCCGCCGTCACCTGCGACGACTCGAAGCGCAGCGTGAGCAGGTTGGTGCTCAGGCGGCGCTGCTGCTGCGCCGCTTCCTGCTCGGAGGCCTGCAGTTCGGTTTCGATTTGCGCCAGCTGGTTGCTCAAGGCAATCAGGTCTTCGGCCTTGATGTCCCTGCGCGCCAGGAACTCGCTCAGGCGTTCGTGCTGGATGCGCAGGCGCTGCTGCCGCAGGCCGTTGTCGCGGACGGCGTCGGCCAGGTCCTCGGCCTCGGTGGCCCGCTGCGACAGTTCGCCGCCCTGCGCGGCCATCGCCACCAGCGGCTCGATCGCCTTGGGCTCGGCGCGCAGCTGCAGCTTGCCGCCCGGCCACTGGCCGCTGCTCTGTTCCTCGCCCAGCACGGTGCAGGTGCCGTGGCGGCCCTCCATGCAGGCCGTGCGGACGGCGGCTACCCGCTCGGCGATGGCGGCGGCCTCCAGGCGGACCGTGGCTTCGTGCGAATAGGCCAGGAAATTGCCCGGCGCGTTGGCCTGGCCGGTCAGCCCGGCGGGAGCCGCTTCGGCGGCGGCGTCGGCCTGGGAGTAGCCGTCCGTTTTCGCGCAGCCCGCGACGGTCACCAGCAGCAGGGCAGACAGGGAAAGGGCGATCCGCGACATGAGGGGTCCAGGCTGGAAGGGGTGTGTGCGAAGCGTATCCGAAGCCGTGCCCGCCGCGCGGCCTGCCCCGCTATCATTCGCGCCAGATGATTCCGTCCCGCCACCCCACCGGCCCCTCGACGCCATGAGCGTGCCCACCACCGACGTACTGGTGATCGGCGGCGGCGCCGCCGGCCTGTTCTGCGCGCTCACTGCCGGGCGCCGCGGCCGGCGCGTGCGCGTGGTCGAACACGCCAACCGCTGCGGCAAGAAGATCCTGATGTCGGGCGGCGGGCGCTGCAATTTCACCAACACCGGCACCACGCCGGCGAACTTCCTGTCGGCCAATCCGCACTTCTGCAAGTCGGCGCTGGCGCGCTACCGGCCCGAACATTTCATCGCGATGGTGGACGCGCACGGCATCGCCTGGCACGAGAAGGAACTGGGGCAGCTGTTCTGCGACGATTCGTCCAAGCAGATCGTGGCGATGCTGCTGGCCGAATGCGCCGACGCAGGGGTGCGGGTGGACGTGTCGTGCTCGGTGGAATCGGTGGCGGCGCTGCCGGGCGGCGGCTTCCGGGTGGCCACTTCGCAGGGCGTGGACGTGGTGGAGTCACTGGTGGTGGCCACGGGCGGCCTGTCGATCCCCAGCATGGGCGCCACCGGCTTCGGCTACGAACAGGCGCGCCACTTCGGCCCCCTGGTGGAGCCCCCCCCCGCGGGGCGCGTGCCCCGGGCCCGCCACCCCCAACACCACGACCCCAACCCCCCACACGCCGGCGGGGCCATACCGCGAGCACCCCCC
>NZ_JAIBFH010000265.1 GCF_019459675.1 Arenimonas sp. | reverse complement strand
CGCTGGAGAGCACGGCCGCGAAATCGTCGAACAGGTCGCGCGTGCGGGTATAGCGATGCGGCTGGAACGCCACCACCAGCCGGCGCTCGGGCCAGCCGCCGCGCGCCGCGGCGAACACGGCTTCCAGCTCCTTGGGATGGTGGCCGTAGTCGTCCACCAGCAGCGCCTTGCCGCGGCCGAAGTCGAGGTCGCCCTTGAGGTTGAAGCGGCGGCCGATGCCCTGGAACTTCTGCAGCGCCGAGGCGATCCGCGCCGGCTCCACGCCCAGCTGCCAGCCGATGGCGGCGGCGGCGAGCGCGTTGAGCACGTTGTGGCGGCCCGGCAGGTTCAGCGTGACGTCCTGCGGCGCGCACTCGGGCAGGTGCAGGGTGAAGCGCATGCACGGGCCTTCCTGGCGCACGTCGCGGGCGAACACGTCGGCGGCCTGGTCGATGCCGTAGGTCACCAGGTGGCGCGGCGTCTGCGCCGCCAGCGCGGCCACTTCGGCGTCGTCCACGCACAGCACGGCCAGGCCATAGAACGGCAGGCGGTGCAGAAATTCGTTGAAGGCGGCCTTCACGCGCTCGAAGTCGCCGCCGTAGTTCTCGAGATGGTCGGCGTCGATGTTGGTGATCACCGCCACCAGCGGGTTCAGGCGCAGGAAGCTGCCGTCGCTCTCGTCGGCTTCGGCCACCAGCCACTGGCCGCCGCCCAGGCGCGCGTTGGCGCCGGCCGACAGCAGCTGGCCGCCGATCACGAAGGTCGGGTCCAGGCCGCCTTCGCTCAGCACGCTGGCCGCCAGCGACGTGGTGGTGGTCTTGCCGTGGGTGCCGGCGATGGCGATGCCGCGCTTGAAGCGCATCAGCTCGGCCAGCATTTCCGCGCGCGGCACCACCGGGATGCGCTGCTCGTGGGCTGCGGCCAGCTCGGGGTTGGTGGCGCCGATGGCGCTCGACACCACCACCACGTCGGCGCCGGCGATGTTGCCGGCGGCGTGGCCGCGATGCACGACGGCGCCCAGCGACGCCAGGCGGCGCGTGGTGGCCGAGTCGCTGTGGTCCGAACCCGACACCTGGTAGCCCAGGGTCACCAGCACTTCGGCGATGCCGCTCATGCCGACGCCGCCAATGCCGATGAAGTGCACGCGCGGGAAGGCGCGCGCCAGGTCACCCGAGTCCTGCAGGCGGCGACGGATCATGCGCGGGCCTCTTCGATGACGATCTGCGCCACGCGTGCGGCAGCGTCGGGCTTGGCGGCGGCGCGAGCGTTCTCGGCCATGGCCAGGCGACGCGCGGCGTCGGCCAGCAGCGGCTGCGCGGCGGCCAGCAGGCGGTCGGCGAAACCCTCGCCCTCGGCCACGATGTTGGCGGCGCCGCGCTCGGCGAGGAATTCGGCGTTGCGGGTCTGGTGGTCGTCCACCGCATTGGGGAACGGCACCAGCAGCGAGCCCACGCCCGCGGCGCACAGTTCGGCCAGGGTCAGCGCACCGGCGCGGCAAACCACCAGGTCGGCCCAGGCGTAGGCGGCCGCCATGTCGGTGATGAAGGGTTCGACGCTGGCGCTGACGCCTGCGTCGGCGTACGCGGTGCGCGCCTTGTCGGCGTGGCGCTCGCCGCACAGGTGGCGCACCTGCGGGCGCTGGGCCTGGGGCAGGCGCGCCAGCACCTGCGGCAGCGCGACATTGAGGCTGAAGGCGCCCTGGCTGCCGCCCAGCACCAGCAGGCGCACGGCGCCGTCGCGCCCGGCGAAGCGCTCGGCAGGCGCCGGCATGGCCGCGATCTCCTGGCGCACGGGATTGCCCACCGCCTCGGCGTCGCGGTCGGTGAAGCTGCCCGGGAATCCGCACAGCACGCGCTGCGCGAAGCGCGCCAGCACGCGATTGGTCAGGCCCGGCGCGCGGTTCTGTTCGTGCACCAGCAGCGGCCGGCGCAGCAGCCACGCCGCGAGCCCGCCCGGGCCTGCCGCATAGCCGCCCAGGCTCAGCACGGCCCGCGGGCGCAGGCGGCGCAGGATGGACACGGCCTGCCATAGCGAGCGCAGCAGCAGCACCGGCGCCTTGATCAGGGTGGCCGCACCCTTGCCACGCAGGCCGCTGACCGCGATGGTCTCGATGCGAATGCCGGCCTGGGGCACCAGGCGCGTTTCCATGCCGCCCGCCGAACCCAGCCAGACCACCGGCACGTCGCGCGCGCTCAGGGCCTGGGCCACAGCCAGGCCCGGGAAGATGTGGCCACCGGTGCCGCCAGCCAGGATGAGCACGGGCGCGTTCATGCCACCGCTCCGATCTTGGGCTCGATGCGATGGCGCGAGCCGCGCGGTGGCACCGGGTTGGCCGTGCTGGCCGTCGTCGTGGGCAGCGGCGGCGTGTCTGCCCTGCCCTCGCCCATGTCCGGCGTCGGCAGGTCACCGCCGCGCAGGCGCGCCACCTGCCGTTCGGCGCGGTCAAGCTCGTAGCTCACGCGCAGCAGCAGGCCCATGGCCACGCAGGTCATCATCACGCTGGAACCGCCGGAGCAAACCAAGGGCAGCGTCAGGCCCTTGGTCGGCAGCAGGCCCAGGTTCACGCCGATCGAGACGAAGGCCTGCAGGCTGATCCACAGGCCGACGCCGAACGCGCAGAACCCGGCGAAATGACGCCGCATCTCCACCGCGCGCAGGCCGATGTTGAAGGCGCGCCAGGTGAACACGGCGAACAGCGCGATGATGCCGAACGAACCGGCGAAGCCCAGCTCTTCGGCCGTCACCGAGAAGATGAAATCAGTGTGCGCCTCGGGAAGGTAGAAGAGCTTCTGCACGCTGGCACCCAGGCCCACGCCGAACCACTCGCCGCGACCGATCGCAATCAGCGCCTGGGTGAGCTGGAAGCCGTCGTTGAAAGGATCGGCCCAGGGGTCGCGGAACGAGGTCAGGCGACGCACGCGGTAGGGCTCGGCGATGGCCACCAGGGCCAGCAGCGGCAGCACCACGCCGGCCGGCATCAGCAGGTTGCGGATGCGTGCGCCGCCCAGCCACACCATGCCGCCGGTGATGGCCAGCAGCAGGGCCGCCGAACCGAAGTCGGGCTGCAGCAGCAGCAGCACCACGATGCCCAGGGCCACGCCCAGCGGTTTGATCAGCGCCATCCACTGCAGGGCGATCTCGTCGCGGTAGCGCACCAGGTAGCTGGCCAGCCAGATGATGAACATCAGCTTCACCGCTTCCACCGCCTGGAAGTTGGAAACGCCCAGGTTCAGCCAGCGCTGGGCGCCGTTGACCGTGTGGCCGATGCCCGGCACGAACACCAGCAGCAGCATCGCGAAGCACAGCGCCAGCAGCAGGTGGCTGTACTTTTCCACGACCTTGAGTTCAACCTGCATCAGCGCCCACGCCAGGCCCAGGCCGATGCCCAGGAACACCACGTGGCGAACCAGGAAATAGAACGGCCCCACGTTGTGGTCTTCGGCCACGGCGATCGAGCTGGACGCCACCATCACCACGCCCAGGCCCGCCAGCGCCAGCATGACCAACAGCAGCACCGGGTCGTAGCGGCCCGTGATGGCGTCGAGCTTGGTGGCCTGGTGGGCGCGATCGGTCGGGTTCATCTCAGCGCACCTTCAGCGTGGCCAGACCAACCAGCACCAGCATCACCGAGATGATCCAGAAGCGCACGATCACGCGCGGCTCCGGCCAGCCCTTGAGCTCGAAGTGGTGGTGGATGGGCGCCATGCGGAACACGCGGCGGCCGGTGAGCTTGAAGCTGGCCACCTGGATCATCACCGACAGCGTTTCGATGACGAAGATGCCGCCCATCACCACCAGGATGGCTTCCTGGCGCACGATCACCGCGATGGTGCCCAGCACGGCGCCCAGCGCCAGCGCGCCGATGTCGCCCATGAACACCATGGCCGGATACGTGTTGAACCAAAGGAAGCCCAGGCCCGCGCCGGCGATGGCGGCGCAGAAGATGGTGATTTCGCCCGCGCCCGGGATGGCCGGGATCTGCAGGTACTGCGAGAACACCGCGTTGCCCGAGGCGTAGGCGAAGATGCCCAGCGCCGCCGCCACCAGCACCGTGGGCATGATCGCCAGGCCGTCGAGGCCGTCGGTGAGGTTGACGGCGTTCGAGAAGCCGACGATCCAGAAGTAGGCCAACACGACGAACATCCCGCCCAGCGGCACCGCGAAGTCCTTGAGCAGCGGCAGGAACAGCGTGGTGGCGTTGGCGTTGTCGGCGGTGTAGTACAGGAACAGCGCCGCCGCCAGCCCGAACACCGACTGCAGCGCGTACTTGTGCCGGGACTTCAGGCCGTTCGGGTCGCGCCGGACGATCTTGATCCAGTCGTCCAGCCAGCCGATCGCGCCGAACGCCACCATCACCGCCAGCAGCACCCAGATGTAGCGGTTGCGCAGGTCGGCCCACAGCAGCGTGGACAGCGTGATGGTCATCAGGATCAGCGTGCCGCCCATGGTCGGCGTACCGGCCTTGGCGAAGTGCGACTGCGGGCCGTCGCTGCGGATTGGCTGGCCACCCTTCAGGCGGGCCAGGCGCTCGATCACGTACGGACCCAGCCACAGCGACAGCAGCAGTGCGGTCAGCGCGCCCAGGATGGCGCGGAAGGTGATGTAGCCGAACAGCGGCGGCATCCAGCCCATTTCGTTCAGCCAGCGGGCCAGTTCAAGCAGCATGGTCGGCGTCTCCTTGCCTGTCGGCGGCCAGCAGCGCGGCCACCACCGTATCCATCGCGCTGGAACGCGAACCTTTCACCAGGCAGCGCAGGCCGGCCGGGGCCGCCTGCAGTGCCACCGACAGCGCCGCCACCAGCGCGGGCCGGTCGTTGAAATGCCGGGCGCCGTCGCCGAAGGCGCGCGCTGCGTCCGCGCTCAGCTCGCCCACCGTCCAAAGCCGGGCGATGCCTGCGCGCTTGGCCTGGCCGCCGATGTCGGCGTGCAGCACCGCGGCGCCCTCGCCCAACTCCATCATGTCGCCCAGCACCAGCCACGCTTCGCCGCCGGCCTGGGCCAGCGCGGCAATCGCCGCGGCCACCGAGCCCGGGTTGGCGTTATAGCTGTCGTCCACCAGCACGGCGCCACCGCGCAGCGCATGCGGGATCTGCCGGCCCGGCACCGGCGGCGCGTGCTGCAGGCCCGCCACCACGTTGTCCAGCGACGCGCCCGCGGCCAGCGCCAGCGCAGCGGCGGCCAGCGCGTTCATCACGCTGTGGCGTCCCGGCAGCGGCAGCGCCACTTCGGCCGAACCGGCCGGCGTGTGCAGCTGGAACCGGGTGCTGTCGGCGCCGTGGCGCAGGCCGGTGGCGCGCACGTCGGCGTCGTTGTCCAGGCCGAAGCGCAGCGTCCGGCGCGCGCCGATGCGCTGCATGAACCAGGGCGCGAAGGTGTCGTCGGCGTTCACCACGGCGATGCCGTCGTCGGGCAGCGCTTCGTAGATGGCGCCCTTGGTTTCGGCGATGCCCAGCAGGCTGCCCATGCGCTCGATGTGCGCGGGCATCACGTTGTTCACCAGCGACACCTGCGGCGGCGCGATGCTGGCCAGGTAGGCGATGTCGCCCGGCTGGCCCGCGCCCATCTCGTAGATGGCGAAGCGGGCGTCTTCCGGCGCGGCGATCACCGCCAGCGGCAGGCCAATTTCGTTGTTGAAATTGCCGGGGTTGGCATACGCCAGGCCGGCATTGGCCAGGATGCTGTGCACCAGCGACTTCACCGAGGTCTTGCCATTGCTGCCGGTGATGGCCACCACCACCGCGCCGCGGCCCTGCTGCAGGCCTGCGGCCAGTTCGCCCAGGGCGTCCTGGGTGTCGGCGCACAGCACCTGGGGCAGCGGGCTGTCCACTTCGCGGTGCACCAGCATCGCCACCGCGCCGGCGGCCTGCGCCTGCGCCGCCAGCTGGTGGCCGTCCTGGCGCTCGCCGCGCAGCGCCACGAACAGCGCGCCCGGCACCAGCGTGCGGGTGTCGGTGCCAACGGCGGTGATTTCCACGTCGTCGCCCAGGTGCCGGCCTTCGACCCAGCGCGCCACCTGCGACAGCATCAGCGGCCTCATGCGCGGGCCTCCAGCGCGGCCATGGCCACGGCCAGGTCGTCGAAGGCGTGCTTTACGCCGGCGACGTCCTGGTAGGGCTCGTGGCCCTTGCCGGCGACCAGGATCACGTCGCCCGCCGCCGCCGCCGCGATGGCGTCGGCGATGGCGCGCGCGCGGTCGCGCTGCACCACCACCGCATCGGGGCGGCTGAATCCGGAAACGATGCCCGCCACGATGGCGTCGCCGTCCTCGTGGCGCGGGTTGTCGTCGGTCACCACCACGGCGTCGGCGCCGGCCTGGGCAATCGCGGCCATCTGCGGGCGCTTGCCGGCGTCACGCTCGCCGCCGCAGCCGAACACGCAGGTCAGGCGGCCGGGCGTGTGTTCGCGCAGGCTCGCCAGCGCCTGCTGCAGCGCGTCGGGCGTGTGCGCGTTGCCCACCACCCCCAGCGGCTGGCCGGCGCGGCCGCCGACGCGGCTCATGCGGCCACCTACCGGCGACAGGCGCGGCAGCATGGCCGCCACGTCGGCCAGCGACCAGTCCAGCGCGCGCAGCGCGCCGGCCACGGCCAGCAGGTTGTCCACGTTGAAGCGGCCCAGCAGCGGCGACACGATGGCGTGGCGCGCGCCGCCTTCCACCAGTTCAAAGCGCAGGCCTTCGGGCGCCAGCACCACCTGCTCGGCGCGCAGCGCGGCATCGGCATGGCCGCGCGAGCTCACGCCGATGCGGCGCGCGCCGGCGTGGGCGCTGGCCAGCAGGCCGGGGCCGAAGGCATCGTCGAGGTTCACCACCACGGCCTGCAGCGTCGGCCAGGCGAACAGCTTCGCCTTGGCGGCGCCG
>NZ_JAIBFH010000262.1 GCF_019459675.1 Arenimonas sp. | reverse complement strand
CGCCGCCGGCCGCCGGCAATGCCCTGGGCGTGGTGGTGGAAGCGCTGGACGCGGCCGCCCGGGCCGAGCGCGGCCTGGCGGCGGGCGAGGGCGTGCTGGTCACCCGGGTGGTGGGCCTGGCGGCCCGCAGCGCCGGTCTGTCGGCCGGTGACGTGATCCTGCAGGTGGGCCGCACCGACGTCGGTTCGGTCGCCGAATTCGAAGCGGCGGCGGCGTTCAAGCCGGGGGACGAGGTCCGCCTGCTGGTCCGCAACGCCCGCAGCACCGGCTTCGTCACCTTCACGCTGCGCTGAGCCAGCCCGCGGGCGCCGCCCCCTGCCTGCCGATCGCAGGTCGGTAGGGGGCGGGGCTGTGCGATAATCGACGGTTTACAGCTACGCAACGGCAGCCAGTCCCCCGCATGCAGCACATCCGCAATTTCTCCATCATCGCCCACGTGGACCACGGCAAGTCCACCTTGGCCGACCGGATCATCCAGATTTGCGGCGGCCTGCAGGCGCGCGAAATGGAGGCGCAGGTGCTCGACTCGAATCCGATCGAGCGCGAGCGCGGCATCACCATCAAGGCGCAATCGGTGTCCCTGCCGTACACGGCCAAGGACGGCGTCACCTACCAGCTCAACTTCATCGACACGCCCGGGCACGTAGACTTCAGCTACGAAGTCAGCCGCTCGCTGGCCGCCTGCGAAGGCGCTCTGCTGGTGGTGGACGCGGCGCAGGGCGTCGAGGCGCAGTCGGTAGCCAACTGCTACACGGCGGTCGAGCAGGGCCTGGAAGTGGTGCCGGTGCTCAACAAGATAGACCTGCCGACGGCCGACATCGAAAAGGTGAAGAAGGAAATCGAAGCCGTCATCGGCATCGACGCCGAAGACGCGGTGGCCATCAGCGCCAAGACCGGCTTGAATGTGGTCGACGTGCTGGAGGCGATCGTCAAGCGCATCCCGGCGCCGGTGGATCGCGGCAGCAACAAGCTGCAGGCGCTGATCATCGACTCGTGGTTCGACAACTACCTGGGCGTGGTCTCGCTGGTGCGGGTGATGCAGGGCGAGATCAAGCCCGGCGACAAGATGCTGGTGATGTCCACCGGCCGCACCCACGTGGTGGACAAGGTTGGTGTGTTCACGCCCAAGCGCAAGGACCTGCCCAAGCTGGGCGCCGGCGAAGTGGGCTGGATCAACGCCTCCATCAAGGACGTGCACGGTGCGCCGGTCGGCGACACGCTGACCCTGGCCAACGACCCGGCCGCCGAACCGCTGCCCGGCTTCCAGGAAATGCAGCCGCGGGTGTTCGCCGGCCTGTTCCCGGTGGACGCCGAAGACTACCCGGCGCTGCGCGAGGCGCTGGAAAAGCTCAAGCTCAACGACGCCGCGCTGCGCTTCGAACCGGAAAGCTCCGAGGCCATGGGCTTCGGTTTCCGCTGCGGCTTCCTGGGCATGCTGCACATGGAGATCGTGCAGGAGCGCCTGGAGCGCGAGTACGACCTCAACCTCATCACCACCGCGCCCACCGTGGTGTACGAAATCCTGATGAACGACGGCACCACCATGGCGCTGGACAACCCCGCCAAGCTGCCGCCGCCGACCAAGGTCAGCGAAATCCGCGAGCCGATCATCCGCGCCAACATCCTCACGCCGCCCGACTACGTGGGCAACGTGATCAAGCTGTGCGAGGAAAAGCGCGGCCGCCAGGTGAGCATCACCTACATGGCCTCGCAGGTGCAGATCAGCTACGAGCTGCCGATGGCCGAAGTGGTGCTGGATTTCTTCGACCGCCTCAAGTCGGTGTCGCGCGGCTACGCCTCGCTCGACTACCACTTCGAGCGCTTCGAGGCCGGGCCGTTCGTGCTGGTGGACACGCTGATCAACGGTGACAAGGTGGACGCGCTTTCGTCCATCGTGCACCGCAGCCACGCCGACCGGCGCGGGCGGGACATCTGCGAGAAAATGCGCGAGCTGATCCCGCGGCAGATGTTCGACGTGGCCATCCAGGCGGCCATTGGCGCCCAGATCATCTCGCGCTCCACCGTCAAGGCGATGCGCAAGAACGTGCTGGCCAAGTGCTACGGCGGCGACGCGTCGCGCAAGAAGAAGCTGCTGGAGAAACAGAAGGAAGGCAAGAAGCGCATGAAGCAGGTCGGCCGGGTGGAAATCCCCCAGGAAGCCTTCCTTGCCGTGCTCCAGGCGGACAACAAGTAAGCGGCCCCCGCCGCGAGGAACCATCACGCGTGAAAATCGACCTTGCCCTCATCCTGACTGCGCTGGCCGCGCTTACCGGCCTTATCTGGCTGATCGACAGCCTGCTGTTCGCCGGCAAGCGCAAGCTGATGGTTGCCGAAGGCGACGAGGTCGTCGACCCGGTGCTGGTGGAATACGCCAAGTCGCTTTTCCCGATCATCTTCCTGGTGCTGGGCCTGCGCAGCTTCGTGGCCGAGCCCTTCCGCATCCCGTCGTCTTCGATGATGCCCACCCTGCTGGTGGGTGACTTCATCCTGGTCAACAAGTTCAGCTATGGCCTGCGGCTGCCGGTGCTCAATACCAGGGTCGTGCCGCTGGGCCAGCCCGCGCGCGGCGACGTGGTGGTGTTCCGTTACCCCGGCATGGGCGAGGGCGACGTGCAGCAGGGCATGGACTACATCAAGCGCGTGGTTGGCCTGCCTGGCGACCGGATCTCGTTCTCCAACCAGACCCTGTACGTCAACGACCAGGCCGTGGCGAAAGGCCCGGTGGGCGCCTACGTCGGCACCGGCAAGGGCCGGGAAATGACCGGCGCCACCCTGTTCGAGAACGAGCTGCCCGGCCGGACGCACCAGATCCTCCAGGCTTCGCCCTACGGCGACATGCGGCTGCAGGGGAACTGGACGGTGCCGCAGGGCAGCTATTTCGTCATGGGCGACAACCGGGACCACAGCTCCGACAGCCGGGTCTGGGGCTTCGTGCCCGAAGACGCCCTGGTCGGCAAGGCGTTCCTGATCTGGCTCAACTGCGAAGGCTGGTTCTGCAGCGGGGCGTTTGACTACACCCGGATTGGCGATACCATCCGCTGAACGGACCATCACCGGGGGAAGGCACCATGAAGCGTACGCAGAAAGGCATCACGTTGACGAGTTTCGTACTTGTGCTTGCCGTCGTGGGCTTCTTCGCCCTGATGACCATGAAGCTGTTCCCGATGTACAGCGAGTACTACAGCGTCAAGCGCGTGATGGATGAGTTGGCGGCCACGCCCAAGTCGGCCAGCATGTCCGGCCAGCAGATCCAGACCGAGCTGGAGCGTCGCTTCAACATCGGCTACGTGGAATCCGTGAAGAAAGAACACATCAAGATCATCCGCGCCGGGAAGGGCACGAAGCTCAACATCGCCTACGAAGTCCGCCTGGGGGGGGGGGGGAACCGCGGCGCGGGGGGGCGGGTGGGCAATAACGGTTATGTTTACGGGCCCGGTGGGGGTGGGTGGGAGGTTTTCGCATCGTTTGCGGGCCCCCC
>NZ_JAIBFH010000258.1 GCF_019459675.1 Arenimonas sp. | reverse complement strand
CCCCCCCACCCCCCGGGCCCCTCCTTTTCCCCGCCCCCCCCGGGCTGCTGCCGGGGGCCGGGGTTCCCCCCCCCCGGGCCCCCCCGGGCGCCGCTCCCGCGCAGCCCGACACCCAAGGCAGCGGCGACCGGGTGGTTTACGTCTTCAATTGGTCGGACTACGTCGCCGAGGACACGCTGGCCAACTTCGAGGCCGAAACCGGCATCAAGGTGGTCTACGACACCTACGACGCCAACGAGATGCTGGAGACCAAGCTGCTGGCGGGGTCGTCGGGCTATGACGTGGTGTTCCCGTCCGCACGGCCGTTCGCGCAGCGCCATGTCAAGGCCGGCGTCTACGCCCCCCTCGACAAGGCGGCGCTGAACAACTACGGCAACATCGACCCGGCGCTGCTGGCGGGCCTTCAGGACGTTGACCCGGGCAACGCCCACACGGTGCCCTACATGTGGGGCACCACCGGGCTGGGCATCAACGTGGCCAAGGTGCGCGAGGCGCTGGGACCGGACGTGGCGCTGGATTCATGGGCGCTGCTGTTCGACCCGGCCAACGCCGCGAAGCTTGCCGACTGCGGCATCGGCGTGCTCGACGACGAACAGGAAACCTTCGCCGCCGCGCTGATATTCCGCGGCCGCGACCCCAACGCCATCACGGGCGATGAAACGCAGGTGGTCAAGGACACCTATGCCGCCGTGCGGCCGCACATCCGCTATTTCAATTCGTCCAAGTACATCGACGACCTGGCCAACGGCGACCTGTGCCTGGCGATGGGCTATTCGGGCGACGTGTTCCAGGCGGGCGACCGCGCCGAGGAAGCGCAGAACGGCGTCGACATCCAGTACATCATCCCCAGGGAGGGTGCGCTGCGTTGGTTCGACCTGATCGCCATCCCCGCCGATGCGCCGCACAAGGCCAATGCGCACGCTTTCATCGACTACCTGCTCAAGCCCGAAGTGGCGGCCGCCATCAGCAGCTACGTGGCCTACGCCAGCCCCAACACCGCGGCCATACCGCTGCTGGACCCGGAGATCGCCAGCGACCCGGCCATCTACCCGCAGGCCGACGTGCTGGCCAAACTGGTTGACCCCAAGACGTTCTCGCCCGAGCTGACGCGCGAGCGCGTGCGCGCCTGGACCACCATCAAGACCGGCCGCTGATTCGAATCGGGCGGGCCGTCAGGGCCCGGGAACCGGGACGAGGGGCGTCGGGCGCAATTCCCCACGCTAAGCGCAAAGAGCGCGGCGCGCTTGCGCGCGAAATTCGCCGCGAATAAACGTAAAAGGTGGCCGGCGGCACGCCGT
>NZ_JAIBFH010000337.1 GCF_019459675.1 Arenimonas sp. | reverse complement strand
GCGTCCCGCGGCGGTTGCCACCGCCTTAAAAAACAAAACCCCGGCAAGCGGGGTTTTGTTGAAACTGGAGCGGGAAACGAGACTCGAACTCGCGACCCCGACCTTGGCAAGGTCGTGCTCTACCAACTGAGCTATTCCCGCAGTAGACGCATATTTTGGGGGAAGCCCCCCGGGGGTGTCAACACCCTTTTTCGAATTCAGCCTTTCTTGCGCATCGTCGGCCAGGCCGCGTGCAGGTAATCGAAGCCCGACCACAGGGTCAGCGCGGCGGCGATGGCCAGCAGCCATTCACCGATCCGGAAGATCGGCAGGCCCAGCAGGCTTTCCTGGTACAGAAGGCAGCTGATGGCCACCATTTGCACAATGGTCTTGATCTTGCCCAGGTTGGCCACTTTCACCAGCCCGTGGGCGCCCATCTGCGCCATCCATTCGCGCAGCGCCGAAATGGTGATCTCCCGGCCGATGATCACCGCGCTCAGCAGCGCCATCCACGGCGTGTCGTAGCGCTCCACCACCAACAGCAGCGCGAACGTCACCGACAGTTTGTCGGCCACCGGGTCGAGGAAGGCGCCAAAGGCCGAGAACATGCCGTAGCGGCGCGCAATCCAGCCGTCCAGCCAGTCGGTAAGCGCGCCGACGATGAAGATCGCCGCCGCAGCCACGTTCGTCCAGGCGAAAGGCAGGTAGAAAACCACCACCAGCACCGGGATCAGCAGGATCCGGAACAGGGTCAGCATGGTGGGAATGGTCAAGGTCACGGTGTTCGGTGCTCAGGCATCGGTCTGGGGGGATTGTGGCTCAAGTCCATGCAGCGCGGCATAAATACGCTGCGCCAGCGCCGCATTGACGCCCTCGGCGCGGGCGATTTCCTCGGCGCCGGCTGATTTGAGCCCCGCCAGCCCGCCGAAATGCTTGAGCAAACTGGCGCGCCGGCGCGGTCCGATGCCGGGAATATCCTGCAGGCGGCTGGTCTCGCGGGTCTTCTGGCGCTTGCCGCGGTGGCCGGTGATGGCGAACCGATGCGCCTCGTCGCGCACCTGCTGCACCAGCTGCAGGCCCGGCGACGCGGCGCCCGGACGAAGTTCACGGCCGTCGGCCAGCACCAGGGTCTCGTGGCCGGCGCGCCGTGCGGCGCCCTTGGCCACGCCCACCATGGCCACGCCCTGCACGCCCAGTTCGTCCAGCACGGCCCTGGCCTGCGCCAGCTGGCCAGGGCCGCCGTCGATCAACAGCAGGTCGGGCAAGATGCCGTCCTCCACGCCGCGCTTGAAGCGCCGCTGCAGCGCCTGGTGCATGGCCGCGTAGTCGTCGCCCGGCTCGATGCCGCTGATGTTGAAGCGGCGGTACTGGCCGCGCACCGCGCCCTCGCCGTCGAACACCACGCACGAGGCCACGGTGGCTTCGCCCATGGTGTGGCTGATGTCGAAGCACTCGATGCGCTTGGGCAGCTCGGACAGTTCCAGCATTTCCTGCAGCGACACCAGCCGCGCGCGCTGGCTGGCGCTGCTGCCGATCTCGGTGGCCAGCGCCAGTGCGGCGTTCTGGCGGGCGATTTCCAGATAGCGGGCGCGCTCGCCGCGGACCACCGGCTTGATCTCGACCTTGCGGCCCGCCTGCGCACTGAACACGTCCTGCAGCAGGTTGATGTCGGCGATCACGTGGCTGAGCACGATTTCGCGCGGCGGCCGCTGTTCGAGGTAGTACTGCGTGACGAAAGCCGCCAGCACTTCCTCCACGGTCTCGGCGCCGTTGGGCTTGGGGAAGAAGCTGCGCGTGCCCTGGTTGAGGCCGTTGCGGAAGGCCATCAGCAGCACGCAGGCCATGCCCTGCTCCATCTCGCAGGCCAGCACGTCCATTTCCACCTGTTCGCCTTCCACGTACTGGCGCGCCTGGATCTTGCGCACGCCGGCGATCTGGTCGCGCAGCTGGGCCGCCTGTTCGAACTGCAGGCGCTTGCTGGCCTCTTCCATGGCCTTGCCCAGTTCGTCCACCAGCTCGCCGCGGCGGCCTTCCAGGAACAGCGCCGCGCGGCGCACCGTGGCGTCGTAGTCGCGCGTGGCCACCAGCCCGACGCAGGGCGCGCTGCAGCGGCCGATCTGATGCTGCAGGCAGGGACGGCTGCGGTTGCGGAACACGCTGTCGGCGCAGCTGCGCAGCTGGAACAGCTTGAACATCAGGTCCAGCGTCTCGCGCACGGCGCCCGTGCTGGGGTAAGGCCCGAAGTAGCGTCCCGGCACCGATCGCGGGCCGCGGTGGAAGCCAAGCCGCGGCCAGGTTTCGTCGGTGAGCAGCAGGTGCGGGTAGCTCTTGTCGTCGCGCAGCAGCACGTTGTAGCGCGGACGCAGCGACTTGATCAGCTGGTTCTCGAGGATCAGCGCTTCACTTTCAGTGCGCGTCACCGTGACTTCGATGGCGGCGATCTGCGCCACCATCAGGGCGATGCGACGCGACGGCAGGTCCTTCAGGAAATAGCTGCCCACGCGCTTTTTCAGCGAAAGCGCCTTGCCCACGTAAAGCACGCCGCCGTCGGCCCCGAGCATGCGGTAAACGCCCGGTGCGGGCGTCAGGTCGCGGACGAAGGCCTTGCCGTCAAAGCCGGGCGGCCCGGGATTGGGTGGCTGTTCGGGGCTCATTCGCCGATCGGCAGCCGGCCCAGCTTGCCGCTGTCCAGGTCATAGCGCAGCACTTCATGGGCGCCGGTGTTGGCGATCCAGAGCGAGCCGGCACCGGCAGCCAGTGCGCTGGGTTGCACCAGCGGCTGCGGAAGCACGTGCGTACTCATCTCGCCGCCGCCCAGCCGAAGCTTGCGCAGGCTGCCGTTGTAGCAGTCGGCCACCCACAGCACCGGCGACGTCGGGTCCAGCGCCAGCGCCATCGGCAGCTGCATGCGGGCGTCGCGGCGCTGGCCGTCCTGTTCGCCGAATTCGTACAGCCCCTGCCCCACCAGCGTCTGCACGTTGGACTGGGCCAGCTGGATGGCGCGGATGGCCGACGTGGCCGAATCGGCCACGTACAGAGTTTGCTGCACCACGGCCAGGCCGGCAGGATGGGCGAACATGGCGGTGCGCGCCGCGCCGTCGGCGATGCCCAGTTCGCCCGAGCCGGCCACCAGCTTCAGGCGCGCCTGGCCCAGGTCGAATTCCCAGACCTGGTTGCTGCCGGCCATGGCGATGTAAATCCGATCCTGCGCGCAGGTGATGTCCCAGGGCTGGTTGAGCGACAGCGCGGCGCCGGGTTCCTGGCTGCCTTCGCGGACCGGGCCGGGCGTTCCCGAACCCACCACCGTGTCCACCGCTCCGTCGAGCAGCCGGATCCGGCGCAGCGCATGGTTGCCGGTGTCGGCCACGAACAGCGCCTCGCGCACCAGGCAAAGCCCGCGCGGGCTGCGGAACGCGGCCGTATCGGCCGGGCCATCCACCAGGTCGCCGTGGCCCGTGCCGAACTCGCGCAGCACGCGTCCCGAATGGGTGCACTCGAGGATGCGGTGGTGGCCGGTGTCGGCAACGTAGAGGTGGTTTTCGCCCACCGCCAGGCCCGAAGGGAAGGACAGCGGCAGCCTGGGTTCGGCGCCGGTGCGGCGGGGCGCGTCCGCCGCCACCGTGGCGCCGCCCACCTCGTCGATGAGCCCGGCGATGGCGGCGTCCAGGGCCGCCAGGTGCTGGTCGCCAGCGAAGACTTCGCGCAGGCGGCCGCGGGTATCAATCAGCGCCACCGACGGCCAGGACTGGATGCCGTAGTGCTGCCACGTGGTCCAGGTGCGGTCGTTGGCGACCGGAAAAGTCAGGCCCAGGCGATTGGCCGCCTTCAGCACCAGCCGACCGTCCAGTTCGGAGTCGAACTTGGGCTGGTGGATGGCCAGGATGGACAGACCGACCGGGAACCGCAGCTGCAGCCGCAGCAGTCCCTCCAGCAGGTTGCTGCAGTAGGCCGAAGACGCATTCCAGAAAACCAGCGCGAGCACGCGACCCGTCTGGCCGGCGACGGTCTGCGGGTCGGCGTTGAGCCACTGCAGGCTTGAGGGAAGCTCAGGGGCGGGTGTGTTGGCCTGCGGCATGGGCGCGTGCTCCGGGGGGAATGGGATTATGCCTGCCCGCCAAGCCGCGACGGCAGGGGCAGGCGTGGACGTCAGGTGAGGCTGTGCCCCTGGGCCAGGGCCTGTGCGCGGGCCAGGTCCGCTTCGGTGTCCACGCCCGGCGGGAAATCCACCGGCGTCAGGCCCACCGCGATGCGGTACCCCGCCTCGAGCACGCGCAGCTGTTCCAGCGCCTCGAGCTGTTCGAGCCGACCCGGCGGCAGCGCGGCAAACTGGCGCAGGAACCCGGCGCGATAGGCGTAGATGCCGATGTGGCGCAGCGCGCCCTCGCCCGCCGCACCCAGCCGGTCGCGGGCGAAGCGGTCGCGCTGCCACGGGATGGGCGCGCGGCTGAAGTACAGCGCCAGCCCGGCCTGGTCACGCACGATCTTCACCGCGTTAGGGTCGAACAGCGTGTCGCTGTCGTGGATCGGCGTGGCCAGCGTGGCCATCGGGGCCGCGCCAGAGGCCAGGGCCATCGCCACGGCGCGGATGCCTTCGGGGGGTGCGAAGGGTTCGTCACCCTGCAGGTTGACCACGATCTGGTCGTCGGCCCAGCCCAGCTGGTCGGCGCATTCGGCCAGGCGGTCGGTGCCGGACGCGTGGTCTTCGCGGGTCATGCACAGGGTCAGCGATTCGCCGGCGAGGGCCTCGGCGATGCGGGCATCGTCCGTGGCCACCACCACCTGGCGCGCGCCGGCGGCCAGGGCCCGCCGCGCCACGTGCACCACCATCGGCGTGCCGGCGATCAGACGCAGGGGCTTGCCGGGCAGGCGCGTGGCGCCGTAGCGGGCCGGGATGGCAACGATGAAATCAAGGGTCGGCATGCGCGGAACTCCATTCGGCAAGGCGCTCGTGCAGCTGGGCGAAGAAACCGGCGGGCAGTTCGGCCCGCACCGGCACGGCGTAGGCGCTGACCAGCGCGAAATCAACGCATTTCACCGCATCCTTCTCGGTCATCAGCAGCGGATGTGGCGGCGACAGGCGCAAGTCATCGGGCCGGTAGGCGTGGTGGTCGGGGAACGCATGCTCAATCGGCGCAAGTGCGTGGTCGCGCAGCGCGGCGAAGAACCGACCTGGATTGCCGATACCGGCAACGGCATGCACCGGGGCGCCGGCGAAGCTCGCCAGTGGACGGGCCGGGCCGCCGTCCAGCGGCTCGGCCTGTCCCAGCACCAGCCGCATCGGCCACTCGCCTGCGTCTGCGGTGCCGCCGTTGACCACCCGCAGGTCCACGCGCCGGCCGGCCGGTTCGCGCAGCGGGCCGGCCGGGATCAGGCGGCCATTGCCGTGCCGGCGTTCGCCGTCCACCACTTCGATCTCGATGTCACGGCCCAGCCGGCGGTGCTGCAGCCCGTCGTCGGCGATGATCAGGTTGCAGCCCTCGGCCACCAGCCGCTGGGCGGCCGCCACTCGGTCACTGTCCACGAATACCGGCAGGCCGGTCTGGCGGGCGATCAGCAGCGGCTCGTCGCCGCACAGCTCGGCCGGCATGCCGGTCGATACCCGCACCGGATCGTGGGACTGGCGGCCATGGCCCCGGCTGACGATGCCAGGGCGCCAACCCTGCGCCTCCAAGCCGCGCGCCAGGGCGACGGTGAGCGGCGTCTTGCCGCTGCCGCCGGCCACCAGGTTGCCCACGACGATCACGGGCACGCGCAGGCGGTGGGTGCGCAGCAAACCGCGCCGGTACAGCCAGCCGCGCACGGCCACCAGGCCGGCAAACAGCAGCGCAGCCAGCTTCAGCCCGGGCCCCGGCGCCACGCCGCCGTACCAGCGGCGCAGCAGCCAGCGCTCCAGGCGCGCTCTCATCCAGCCTCCGGCTCGCGGAACTGCATGCGGTGCAGGTGTGAATAAAGCCCGCCGCGCGCCAGCAGCTCGGCATGCGTGCCCCGCTCCACCAGCTTGCCGGCGTCCAGCACCAGCACCTGGTCGGCGTGCTCGACCGTGGACAGGCGGTGGGCGATGACCAGCGTGGTGTGGTCGGGGATCAGGCGGTTGAGCGCGTCCTGCACCAGCCGCTCGGACTCGGTGTCGAGCGCGGCGGTCGCCTCGTCCAGGATCAGGATGGGCGCGTCCTTGAGCATCGCGCGGGCGATGGCCAGGCGCTGGCGCTGGCCACCGGAAAGCAGCCCGCCGTTTTCACCGATGCGCCCCTGCATGCCGCCCGGCAGCCGGTCGATGAATTCGGCGGCATTGGCGGCCTCGGCCGCCGCGCGGATGCGCGCCGGGTCGGTGCCCGGCGGCTGGCCGTAGGCGATGTTGGTGGCGATGCTGTCGTCGAACAGCATCACGCGCTGGCCGACGATGGCGATCTGGCGGCGCAGGTCGGCCAGGCGGTAATGGTCCACCGGCACGCCATCGAGCAGCACGCTGCCGGCGCTGGCTTCGTAGAAACGCGGCAGCAGGCGAATCAGCGTGGATTTGCCGCTGCCTGAACGTCCCACGATGGCGGTGACGGTGCCGGGCGCGGCGCTGAAGGAAAGATTGTCCAGCGCGGGCGCGTCCTGGCCCGGATAGCGCACGCTGACGCCCCGGAATTCGATCTCGCCGCGCGCGCGCAGCAGCGGCGTGGTGCCGGTGTCGCGTTCGTCGGGCTCATCCAGGATGCCGAACAGGCGATCGGCGGCCGCCACGCCTTTCTGGATCAGGCTTTGCACGTTGGTGACGCGCTTGAGCGAGGGCAGCATCGCCATCATCGCGGTCAGCAGCGACACGAAGCTGCCGGCATCCATCCGGCCCTGCGCGGCCTCCTGGCCTGCCACCAGCAGGATCACCGCCAGCCCCACCGCCGCCAGTGTCTGCACCATCGAAGAGGCCGCGGCGCGGGTGGTGTCGACCTTGACGCTGAGCTTGAGGTTGCGATTAACCAGCGCGTCGTAGCGCTGCTGCTCGGACGCCTGCGCGCCGTAGACCT
Organism: Arenimonas sp.; assembly: GCF_019459675.1. GTDB lineage: Bacteria > Pseudomonadota > Gammaproteobacteria > Xanthomonadales > Xanthomonadaceae > Arenimonas. The sequence continues at coordinate 5,130 of NZ_JAIBFH010000337.1, read as the reverse complement.
TCACTTCCTGCTGGGCCGCCAGGGCCTGTTCGGCAACGTGGGCCATGTTGGCCACGCCGTCCTGGATGCCGCGGTTGATCTGGCGATAGCGCCGTCCCACCACCGCCGACACCAGGGCGATCAGCGGCGCCACCACCAGCATCACCACCGTCACCAGCGGACTGGAATAGAACATCACGCCCAGCAGCACCACGATGGTCACGCTGTCGGTGATCAGCACCTTGATGGCGTCGCTGCTGGCCTGCGTGACCTGTTCGGTGTCGTAGTTCAGGCGCGACACCATGGCCGGTATCGGCTCAAGGTCGAAGCGCGTGCTGGGCAGGCGCAGGTATTTCGCCAACACGTCCTGGCGCAGGTCACGCACCACGCTGCGGCCGGCGCGCGACATGCCGTAGTCGGTGGCGAACGTGGCGAGGCCGCGCACCACGAACAGCCCCACGATCACCAGCGGCAGCACGTAGCGCATCTGCGGGTCGGGGGCGACGAAGGTGTCGTTGACCATCGGCTTCATCAACAGCGTGAACGCGCCGGCCGAGGCCGCCTCGATCAGCATGCCGACGGCCGCAGCCCCCAGGTAGAGCCAGTAGCGTCGCGCGCGGCCCAGCAGCCGCCCGTAGATCGCCCAGGCCGAGGCTTCCCCGGTCAAGGGCTGGCCTCGGGCGTGGTGGCCATGGAAATCTTGGTGAAACCCACCTGGCCCAGCGCGTCCATCACCGTGATCACGGACTGGTACGGCGTGCGCGCGTCGGCGCGAACCACCACCGGGCGGCTGCGGTCGGTGCCGGCGATCTGGACGATGGCGTCCTTGAGCGAGCCGACGTCGCGCTTGAGCACCTCGTTGGTGCCAACGAACAGCCGCCCGTCGGCATCCACCACCACCACCAGGGGTTCGCCGGTATCCACCGGGGAGTTCGCCTGCGACGTGGGCAGCACCAGCTTGAGGGCCGAGCGCTGATCGAAGGTGGTGGTCACCACCAGGAAAATGATGATGCAAAAGACCACGTCGATCAGGGAGACCAGGTTGATCTCCGGCTCGTCGGGAACGCGTCCCGAACTGAGCTTCATGCCTCGCCCTTCCTGGCGCGGGCCGGCTTGGCGGGCGGCGCGGCCGCGCCTTCGTCCAGCGCATCGAGCAGCTGGGTGGCCTGCTGTTCCATGTCCACCACGTACCCGGTGACGCGGCCGCGCAGGTAACGATGGAACATCAGCGCCGGGATCGCCAGGCACAGCCCGGCCGCGGTGCTCACCAGCGCCTGGCCGATGCCGCCGGCCAGTTGGTTGGCGTCGCCCACGCCCGTGGTCATGATGCCCAGGAACATTTCGATCATGCCGAACACCGTGCCCAGCAGGCCCAGCAGTGGCCCCACGGCGGCGATGGTGCCCAGGGCATTGAGGAAGCGCTCCAGGCGGTGCGCCACGTGGCGACCTACGTCCTCGATGCGCTCCTTGATGAGCTCGCGCGGGCGGTGGCGCACGTCCAGGCCGGCGGCCAGCAGTTCGCCCAGCGGGGAGTTACGGCGCAGCACATCGATGTGCTTGGGGTCCAGGGTGTTGCGGCCGCGCGCCCACTCGCGCACTTCCTCGCCCAGGCCCGGCGGCAGCACTTCGCGGCGACGCAGGGTCCAGAAGCGTTCCAGGATGATGGCCAGGGCCAACACCGCCAGGACGAGGATCGGCAGCATCACCCAGCCGCCCGCTTTGATCAGTTCCAGCACGCCTCACCTATCGGGTTCAGGACTTCCAATAGCATAGCCTGACGCGCCGGGCCCGGCATCGCGCCAGTATCGGCGGCGATCCTGGCGCATGCGTTGGCGCACCTGCACGCCGCCGGGCCCCAGGCGCAGATGGATGGCGCCCGAACTCGCCGTATCCAGCAGGGCAACCCGATAGCGTTGATAGCGGTCCAGTACGATGGCCTTGGGAAGGCCGAAGCGGTTCTGGTTTCCGATCGCCACCAGGCCCAGCGAAGGACGCACGGCGGCGATGAAATCCAGGCTCGACGAGGTGTCGCTGCCGTGGTGGGGCACCAGCAGCACGTCGGCCCTCACTTCAGCCGTGGGCAGCTTGGCCAGGCGCGACTCGACATGACGGCCGATGTCGCCGGGCAGCAGCGCGCTGGCCCCGTTGGCCTGCACGCGCAGCACGCAGGAACTCTGATTGCCCAGGTAGGGAAAGTGCGGTGTTGGATGCAGGAACGAGAACGTCACGCCGTCCCAGGTCCAGGCCTGGCCCGTTTGGCACGCCGTCATGCCTTTGGTCGCCCAGCCGGCAGGCGCCAGCACCCGCGCCGTGGCCATCCCGCGCGTTACTGCCCCGGCGCCGCCGGCGTGGTCGTTGTCGCCGTGGCTTAGCACCAGCGCATCCAGCCGGCGCACGCCATGGGCACGCAGCGCGGGCAGCACCACCGCTTCGCCCAGGTCCAGCCCGCGCGGCACCGCCGCGCCGGCGTCGTAGAGCAGGTCGTGGTGCCGCGTTCGCACCAGCAGTGAAAGCCCCTGCCCGACATCGAGCAGCACCAGGTCGAATTCACCGTGCGCCGGACGATCAATGGCCGGCCACAGCATCGGAAGCATCAGCAGCGCCGCCAGCGGCTTGCCGGGCGTGCCGCGCGGCAGCAGCATCCAGAACGCCGCCGCCATCGCCAGCGCGACCGAAACCAGGCTGGGTTCGGGCAGCCAGACCAGCGCCGGTGGCCAGGCCGCGATGCGCTCCAGCGCGATCCACAGCCACTGCATCAACTGGCCCGATGCCTGCCAGCAGGCGTCTGCCGCCGCGTCGGAGATCGGTAACAAGGCCAGGCCTACCAGCGCCATCGGCACCACCAGCAGGCTGATCCAGGGAATGCCGACCAGGTTGACCAGCGGCCCCGGCAGCGAAGCCTGGCTGAAGAACCAAACGCTCAGAGGCAGCAGGCCCAGCACGGCCACGCCCTGCGCCTGTACGAACGGCACCAGCACCTTGCCTTCGGTCACGCCGGGCAGGCACCAGGCCAGCCAGACCACGCCCAGGAAGCTCAGCCAGAAGCCCGGTGCCAGCACCGAAAGCGGATCGGCCAGCAGCACGGCGATCAGCGCGAACGCCAGTGCTTCCGCCAAACCCTGCGGGCGCCGGGCGAGGCGTGCCAGCAGCACCACCGCGATCATCAGCAGCGTGCGCACCGTGGGCAGCGCGAAGCCGGCCAGCGCGGTATACGCCGAGGCGAACACCAGTGCGCTGGCGGCCGTCACCTGCGGTCGCGGCCAGCCCCGGCGTTGGCCAGGCAGCACCCGATGCAGCAGTTGACCCAGCAGCGCACCGAAGCCGGCCACCAGGCCGACGTGGAAGCCCGAGATGGCTATCAGGTGGGTGAGCCCCGTTGCGCGCAGCACCTGCCAATCGTCGTCGGAAAGGCTGCGGGTGTCGCCCAGGGCCAAGGCAATGACGAAGCGCGCCTGCGACGGCGGCAGGGCCGAAGCTATCCGCTGCGACAGACGGCTGCGGGCATGGTCCAGCCCGCTGCCGGGCAGAAGTTGGCGCGCCCGGTCGGGCTCCACCACGTACCCGGTGGCGGCGATGGCGTTTTCCACTGCGCGACGCTCGAAGTCGAAGCCGCCGGGGTTGACCAGCCCGCGTGGCGTTCGCAGCCGCGCCTCGAAGCGCCAGACGCTGCCCGGTTCGATCACGGGCAGCGTGTCGGGTGGGCGGGTGTACCAGCCCAAGCGCAGCTTCCGCCCGACCAGCGTGGCGGCCTCGCCTTGCGCGGCCGTGACGCGAAGCTCGAATCGCAGCGCGTCGGCAGCTCCCACGGGCAGGCCCAGGATGCGGCCTTCCAGCGAAACCTGTAGCCCGGAGCGCTCAGCCGGCAGCTGCACGGCCAGCGCGGCCCCGCCGTGCAGCGATGCCAGCGCGAGGCCGACCAGGGCAGCGCCGCAAAGTCGCGCGGCGCCGCATCGGAGCCAAAGGCAGACACCCGCGGAGCCCAGCACGAGGGCGGCAGGCCACGGCGGCAGATGCGCCAAACCCTGCACCGCCAGCACGCCCAGCAGCAGCGCCGCCGCCACGGCCAGCCCGAAAGGCGCCGGCGCGACCGCCCGCGCTGGCGGCACGGCTCAGTCTTCCTGGAGAGGTCGCAGCTGTCCCTGGGTGAGCTCCAGGGTCCTGTCCAGTCGCCGCGCCAGGCGGCGATCGTGGGTCACCATGACCAGGGCGATGCCCTGCTCGCGGTTGAGTTCAAGCAGCAGCTCGAAGACCGAGGCCGCGGTTTTCTCGTCGAGGTTTCCCGTGGGCTAGTCGCCCAGCACGCAGGCCGGGCGCGTCACCAGCGCCCCTGCCACGGCCGCCCGCTGGCCTTCGCCGCCGGACAGTTCGCCGGGCTTGTGGCCCAACCGATGACCCAGGCCGACGCGTTCAAGCAGTGCCAGCGCCGGCTTGCGTGCCTCCGCCACGGCGGTGCCTCGCACCAGCAGCGGCATCATCACGTTCTCGAGCGCGGTGAACTCGGGCAACAGGTGGTGGAACTGGTAAATGAAGCCCAGCGCCCTGTTGCGCAGCTCGCCGCGTGCGCGCTCGCCCAGGCTCGAAATGCGCTGGCCGGCGACGTAAACGTCGCCCGAGCTGGCCTGGTCGAGGCCGCCGAGCAGGTGCAGCAGCGTGCTTTTGCCAGCGCCGGACGCACCCACGATGGAGACGGTTTCACCTGCGCGCACCGCCAGGTCGAGCTGGTCGAATACGGGCGTGCACAGATCGCCTTCCCGGTAGGTTTTCCCCAGGCGATCGCAGCGGATCACCACGCCGTCGTTCGAGAAGTCATTCATAGCGCAGCGCCGTCGCCGGGTCGGTGCGGGAGGCGCGCCAGGCGGGATAGAGGGTGGCCAGCAGGCACAGCACCAGCGAAACGGCCGCCACGGTGGCCACGTCTGACGCCTGCACGGCAGTCGGCACGCCGCCGCTGATGTAGTAGACGTCGGCAGGCATCAATTCGGCCCCCAGCAGTTTCTCGATCACGCGCACTACGTGCGACAGGTTGGAGGCCAGCAGTACTCCGCCAACCACGCCAATGGCGGTGCCAACCACCCCGATGACCGAACCCTGCACCACGAAAACCCGCATGATGCCGCCCGGTGACATCCCCAGCGTGCGCAGGATGGCGAT
>NZ_JAIBFH010000202.1 GCF_019459675.1 Arenimonas sp. | reverse complement strand
CCCCTCCGACCCCCCTCGCGGGCTGCCGCGCGGCGTGCGGCGGCGCGGGCGGCGGCCGCCGCGGGCCGGCGGCGGTGCTGGCGACCTGTGACCAGGGGCGGTAGATCGAGCTTTCCGTCACCCCGTGCAGGTGCGGCTGCGGCAGCGTCGCGGCGTGCTGGATCTCGGCCAGCGTGTGGTCGGCGGCGGCCTTGCGCTGCTCGGCATTGAGCGCAAGCACGGCCTGGCGAACGGCAACGGCCTGTCGGGAGAGCATCATCCGACGCCAGTGCGTCAACAGCGTAATCAACATGTCCATCTGACCCACCTCACCTGTGCAGCTTTAGGTTCGGCAAACCGCTCCCCCTGACGGCGATCTACCCGTCCTGCACCCGCGGAGCAGCCGGTGCAGCACGCCGTTTATGGCCTAAAACGTGACGGCTGTCAGCTAAAATTCACCAAACAGTGAATCAGTTCACATTTCCGGACTCAGCTGCAGCCGGTATTCGGCCCGGCCCGGCAGGAACGGCGTGGGCTCGCCGTTGACCCAGGCCGCGTGGCCGGCGCCCCAGAACGGCGACAGCCGGTGTCCACTCTGGCCACCCGGCATGTGGATGAAACCTTCGGCTTCACGGCCCGGCGAAACCACCATGCGCTGGCTGGCGCCGAAGGCCGGACCCTGCACGCGCGGCATGTTGCCGTCGCCCGGCAGGGGGTCGGCGGGCATGCACAGCCAGCTGCGCGCCAGCGCGGGCATTGCCCCCGCCAGCGGGTGGCAGATGGACGCGGTGTTGCGTTCGCCCCAGGTGCGCTGCGCCAGCGGACCCTGGGCTGCCAGTGAGCCATGCACTTCGCGTGCGGCGTCGGCCAGCAGGGCGTCCCAGCTTTCGAACCGGCGCGGCAGCAGGTGCGTCGGCCGCTGCTGCAGCAGCGGCCAGGCCACCGATTCCATCTGCGGCAGGTCGGGCATGACGAAGCGATCGCCCAACGCCGCCTGTGCGGGCGCCAGCAGGCCGTTCTGGATGCGTTCGATCACGGCCAGGCGCCAGCCGCGCACGATGCGGTAGCTGGCGGAATCGGCGCTGGCGCGGCCATCCCAGGTGCGGGCGGCGTCGGCGAGGGCCTTGAGCTCGGGGCTGCCGTTGCGCGCGGCCTCGTCCTGCAGCGCCTGGTGCCAGCGGGTGAGGAAGAGGGCGCGGTCGTCGAGCTGGATCGCCAGCAGGTCCTTCTCCACGAAGCTTGGCTTGGCCCGGAGCGCATCGCGGATCTGCCGGGCGCGCGCGCCGTTGGCGTAGCCCGCGTCCCCGACCAGGCGCAGCGCTTCGCCGTCGAGCGTGCGGTTGTTGGCGGTCCAGAGGATGCCGTCGGCCGGATCCGCCA
>NZ_JAIBFH010000192.1 GCF_019459675.1 Arenimonas sp. | reverse complement strand
CAATGGGGGGGGCCCCCGCGGGCGCCGGGGCCCCCCGGGCCGACGCCGGTGGCACGGTGATGCAGGAAAAAGCAGATTGCCCCGCCAGCGGCTGGGCCAGCGGCGCGGACGGGACGCGGTTCGCGGCCCAGAGCAGTGCGGCCAACGAAGCCGCCAGCAGTATCCATATCCAGCGAGGCATGGCGTGTCTGCCCGGCTACTGGCCGGCGAGGTCCGCCAGCGCGCGCTGGAAGCGGTTGGCGTGCGAACGCTCGGCCTTGGCCAGCGTTTCGAACCAGTCGGCTATTTCGTCCAGGCCCTCTTCGCGGGCGGTCCGGGCCATGTCCGGGTACATTTGCGAGGACTCGTGCGTTTCGCTGGCGATCGCCGACCTGAGGTTGCTGGCGGTGTCGCCGAAGGGCAGGCCCGTGGCCGGGTCGCCGCACGACTCAAGGTATTCAAGATGGCCGTGGGCGTGGCCGGTTTCACCCTCGGCGGTCGACCGGAACACCGACGCCACGTCGCTCAGGCCCTCCACGTCGGCCTTCTGTGCGAAGTACAGATAGCGACGATTGGCCTGCGCTTCGGTGGCGAAGGCGGCCTTGAGGTTTTCTTCGGTCCTGGAACCCTTGAGCGTCATGGCGAGGTCTCGTGGCGAGGGTGGGCGCAGGGCCCCGTGGCGTCTGTGTCCCGGAGCATAGTCCCCAATCGGCGGGCCGTGGAGAGGCTGATCCCGACGGCCGGGCCGAATCCTGCGACGCGGGGTCAGCGCGCCAGGTCGCCGGCAGCCTCGGGCTGGTAGCGGATGGCAACCACCCGCAGCCGCAGCGGGCGACCGCCCGGTCCCTGCCAGTCGATCTGCTGGTCGACCGAAAGGCCCAGCAGGGCAGTGCCCACCGGCGCCAGCACCGACACCTTGCCCACCGCCGCATCGGCATCGCTGGGGTAGACAAGCGTGATGGGATGGGTGTCGCCGGTGATGTCGTCGACGCAGTCCACGGTGGAGTTCATCGTCACCACGTTGGCCGGCATACGCTCGGGCGGCAGCACGGTGGCACGGCCGATTTCCTCGCCCAGGGCAACGGCCGCAGGCGAGTCGCGAAACTCGGGGGCTTCCAGCAGCGACTCCAGGCGGCTTACGTCCAGGCTGGAGAGGGTGATGGGCGGCAGGGTGGAAGGATTCATCTCGCACTCCAAAACGGAAAGGGGGGGGCGCGCCAACCCCCCCCCCCGGTTGTTGGGTTTTTGGTGCAAAGGATACCCCCGCGCGGG
>NZ_JAIBFH010000172.1 GCF_019459675.1 Arenimonas sp. | reverse complement strand
GTTGTTGTAGCTCAGCTCCTTGCCCTGCAGGAAGCGCGCGGTGGCGACGATGCCCTGGGGCGCGTCCTTCTCGATGTAAAGCGCGCCGCGCTGGTGCGGGTTTTCGCCGTAGCGCAGCGACGAGGCCAGGCCCAGCGACAGGTTGAAGGTGTGCGGCCAGGCTTCCGGTGTTTCCGGGTCGGCCGCGCGCGGCGACAGCCACTGGGTGATCTGGCCGTCGTAGGCGCTGGTGTGCGCGTAGGCCTTGGCGGCGAAGGCGCGGCGCTGCGCGGCGTCGGTGCCGCCGGCCTGCAGCGACGCGATCAGCGCGGCGTAGTCGGCCGGGTCCACCACCACGCTGGTGCGCGCGTGGTTCTTGGCGGCGGCGCGCAGCATGGCCGGGCCGCCGATGTCGATGTTCTCGATGGCGTCGTCGTAGCTGCAGCCGGGCTGCGCCACGGTGGCGGCGAACGGGTAGAGGTTCACCACCAGCAGGTCGATGGGCGCGATGCCGTGCTGCGCCATCACCGCGTCGTCCACGCCGTCGCGGCCCAGCAGGCCGCCGTGGATCTTCGGGTGCAGGGTCTTGACCCGGCCGTCCATGATTTCCGGGAAGCCGGTGACGTCGCTCACGTCGGTGACCGCGATACCGGCATCGCGCAGGGCCTTGGCCGTACCACCGGTGGAAAGCAGGTCCACGCCCAGGGCGGCCAGGCTGTGCGCCAGGTCGATCACGCCGGTCTTGTCGGAAACGGAAAGCAGCGCGCGGCGAACGGATCGGCGTTCAGCAGTCATCAGGCACCCCAAAAGGAATCCCCAATTATACCGAGTGCAGCAGAACGGGGTCAGGTTCACTTTCCCCGGCCAGGGCTTGGCAGCCCTTCGAACGAAATTCGCTGGAAAAGTGAACCTGACCGCGTTCTGGTCAGGCCAGGCTGTAGCTTTTCAGCTTTTTGCGCAGGGTGGCGCGGTTGATGCCCAGGCAGGCGGCGGCGCGGCTCTGGTTGCCTTCGCAGTAGCGCATCACTTCGGCGAACAGCGGGGCCTCCACTTCGCGCAGCACGACCTCGTACAGGTCGTCGAGCTCGCAGCCGTTGATGTCCTGCAGGTAGCGCCGGACGGAGCGGGCAACGTGGTCGCGTAGCGGGGTGTGGCCGGCGGCGTGGCTCGGGGACTCGGCGCGCGCGGCGGGTTGGGCATTCACTTCTGGGAAGCTCCGGCAGGGTGGTGTCCGCTTCCGTGCGGGCCCCGGGCCGATGCCTGAGGGGGAGGCAGTTTACGTCAAAGTTTTCCGGCGCGCGAATGGGCCCGAAGTACCGTCGCGTTCAGTGGAAATCAAAGGTAAAAGCCACCGCGCGTTTGCCGGGGTCCAGGATTTCCAGGGTGGCGATGGCCGATTGCCCGGGTGCGATCAGGGGCAGGACCGGCGGGCTGCCCAGGTACGCAGACGGCTCGAACCGGCGCAGCCCCAGCGCCTGGCCGTCGAGGTCGAGCAGCGCCACTTCCATCAGCGGCCAGGCCTGCGGCCAGCGTGCGTCATTGCGGAAGCTGGTGGTCACCAGCAGGGTGCCGGGCGCGGTGGGGTGCGGTTGCACTTCGCGGTTGGTGATGCGGAAGGCGGCGGGCTCGTGCCAGGGCGGCAGCGAACAGCGCAGCAGGCCGCACACCGTTTCCAGCCGCGGCCGCCAGGCCGGATCCTTCGCCAGCCGCGCCCGGTCGGCCAGCATCACCTGCAGCATCAGGCCCACGCATAGCGCCAGCGCCGCCCCCCACCCCCCCCAGGGAATGGGGCGCGCGGGCGCGGGCGTGTCGGTGACGGCGAAGCGGGGGGCGCGCGGGGGCATGGGGGAATGATAGCGATGTGCGGGCAGGCTGCGTCGGAGGCGACGGACGCGAACGCCTAAGCGATCGGCTTCCTCTGGCCCGTGATGCGCATCCAATCCCCGTCCTGCACGGCCTCCAGCGAATCAAACCACGCGCCGTAGCGTTCCAGCAGCGGCCCCTCCTGCCCGTGCAGGATGCCGGACAGTGCAATCACCCCGCCCGGGGCGACGCGTGCGGCCAATGTGTCCGCCAGCGCATCCAGCGCGGCGGCCAGGATGTTGGCCACCACCACCGGATACGTTGCCACCGGCTCGTTTTCGGGTGAATACACGCTCAGCAGGTCGCCCACGCCGTTGCGCTCGGCGTTGTCGGCGCTGGCCGCCAGGGCCTGGGGGTCGTTGTCCACGCCCACGGCGCGCTCGGCGCCCAGCTTCAGCGCGGCCAGCGCCAGGATGCCGCTGCCGCAGCCGAAATCGAGCACGGTCTTGCCGCGCAGCACCAGTGAATCGAGCCAGCGCAGGCACAGCGCGGTGGTGGGGTGGGTCCCCGAGCCGAAGGCCAGGCCCGGGTCCAGCCGCACGATCACCCCATTGCGGGCTTCGGGCGGCGTTTCCATGTTCCAGGGCACGATCCAGGTGCGGCGGCCGAAACTCAGCGGCACGTACTGGTCCATCCACGCGCGTTCCCAGTCCTGGTCGGCGACTTCGCGGAACTCGGCCTGCGACAGGTCGATGCCGTCGTCGAACGACTCCAGCGCATGCAGCACCAGCTCGGCCAGGGTGTCCCCGGGAAACAGCGCGATCATCGTGATCTCGGGCCACAACGGCGTTTCGCCCACGCCGGGCTCCAGCACCGCCCTTTCGTTGGGCGTGGCGGCGTCGGCGTCCATCAGCGTGACCGACAGGGCGCCCAGGTCGTTGAGGGCGTTCTCGACGCGGTGTTCGTCGTCGGCGCGGCAGCGCAGGGAGAGTTCGAGGAAGGGCATGGCGGGCAAAGGCGATAGCGGGCCGCCATTGTCGCATTACCCGGGCTGCCGGGCCTCAGGCCGGGGCGCAGCCGGCCAGGGCGTCGAGCTCGGAGCGGTAGGCGCTGGTCTGCACGTCCAGCAGGCCCAGCACGGTGTGGAAAAAATGGTCGTGGCTTACCGGCAGGGTGCGCCTGGCCTGTGCGCAGGCCATGTCCAGGCCGCGCCATTCCCGGAAGGCCGGCGAGCTCCACAGCAGCATCGGCACCTTGGTCTGCTCGCCGGGGGCGAACAGGTAGGGCGCACCGTGCAGGTAGACGCCGCTTTCGCCGGTCGACTCGCCGTGGTCAGACAGGTAGAGCAGGGCCGACGTGCGTTGATCGGCGTGCTCGCCCAGCAGCGCCACCAGGCGCGCCAGGATGTGGTCGGTGTAGGCGATGGTGTTGTCGTAGCTGTTGCGGATCTGCTCTGGCGTGCAGGACTGCAGCGCGACGCTGTCGCAGGAAGGCGTGAAACGCTCGAAGGCCTTCGGATAGCGCTTGAAATAGGCCGGGCCGTGGCTGCCGATCATGTGCAGCACGTACACCTTGTCGCCGGTGGCGTCAGGGTCGGTGGGCAGCAGTTCCCGCCTGAGGTGGCGCACCAGCAGTTCGTCCAGGCAGCCCTCCTCGTCGCACAGGTCGGTGGCGCCCAGCGTGGCCATGTCTTCTTCGGGGTCGGAGCTGCGCAGCGCGATGCGCTTGCTGCCGGTGTTGTTGTCCTCCCACTCCACCTGGAAGCCGGCGTGGGTGATGACGTCGAGCAGGTTCTCGGACGATTTGGCGGCGGACTCCCGGTAGTCCTTGCGCCCCAGGTTGGAGAACATGCACGGCAGCGACGTGGCGGTGTTGGTGCCGCAGCTGCTCACGTCCGTGAAATAGGTGATGTCCAGCTTGGCCAGCTCGCGGTTGGTGTCGCGGCCATAGCCGCCCAGGCTGAAGCTGGCCGCGCGCGCCGACTCGCCGATCACCAGCACCAGCAGGCGCGGCTTGGCGCCGGGCGGGCGCGTGCCGCCGCGGGCATCGGTGCCCAGCGGCCGTATCACCACCGGCGCGGCCGGGGCGCTGTGCTTGATGTAGCCGCGCACGGCCGAGAACACATTGAACGGCGTGGCCAGGTCGCGCAGCTGCGAGTGGTTTCGGGCGGTGGACGCCATCTCGCGCGAGAACGGCGCAATGGCCAGGCCGATCAGCACCAGTGCGGCCAGCATCATCAGCCCGCGCGACAGCAGCTCGCGGGGCCAGGGCCGGTAGGTGACCGGCACGCGCCACAGCGCCAGCACCGGCACCACGCCCAGCAGGCCCAGGTAGACCAGCATCTTCCACGAAAGCCACTGCGCACCTTCGCGGGCGTCGGTTTCAAGCACGCTCTGCAGGGCATGCCGGTCCACCACCACGCCGTAGCTGTCGATGAAATAGGCCGCCGATGCCGCCAGCAGGATCACCACCGCCAGCAGCGGCTTGTGCACGAAGCGCCAGGCCAGCAAAGACAGCACCAGGATGTTCATGCCCACCATCAGCAGGCCCGCCGCCGCCAGGAAGAGCACGCCGCGCAGCCCCGGCAGCAGGTCGGCCGCCATCAGGTGCTTCCAGAAGCCGGCGCTGTAGAACAGTGCAAACAGCACCGACACGATCGCGGTCAGCTGGTTCGCCGACAGCGCCGTGCGCTTGCGCGGCAGCGATTGGGTGACTTTCCTGCCAAACACCATGGACAACCTTCCAACCGACACTGGCCCGGGACGGGCGATGGTGCATGCTGCGCCATCCGGATTAACGCAGCCTTAGGCGCATGTTCGGAGGGCGTTAAGCGCGGGCCGGACTCTCGGGCGGGCTGCGCCCGGCCATGGCTTGAGCGGCTCAGGACGCCGCGGCTGCCGCCAGCGGTGCGGCCACCGTGCTTGAATCCACGCAGCGGTAATGCATCGCGACATGGATGTTCTCGACGTTCGGCAGCAAGGCCGTAGGCTCGATCGGCTCCGATAGCATGACGATCTTTTCCACCAGCACCGCCTTGCCCGCGCAGTCCTCGGTGTAAACCTCGCGCAGGAAGTTGCCCGCCAGGCTTTCGGCGACTACCCGTCGGTTCTGGTCCTTGCGCACCGTGCCGTAACCCATCTTCTGCGACACGCCTTGCGGCGCTGCGCCATAAAATTCGCCGGTCTCGCCCTTGTTGACGATGCGATGGCCCGGCAGGCGGTCGTAGGCGCAGGCTACCGTCATCGAAAGCTCTTCACCGGCCGGAACGATCGACTCCATTTCCTGCATGTTCAGCAGACGGGGGGATTGGTCTTGAACCGAATACGAGTCGTTGCAGCGCTGGCCGCTGGCTTGCAGCAGGGCGGCCGCGTAGTCCAGGACAGTGGCCTCGCCCTGCGAGACCGTGCTGGCCTTGAACCGACCCGCGAACTCCCCGGCTTCCAGTGTTTCAACCGTGACCCGCTTGCCGATCCCGGTGGCCGGATGCTCCAGCGCGCAGCCTGCAAACGTGCCTGCTGAAAGCGCCAGAAGGAATACAGTGGTCCGGCGCATCGACGTCTCCTGGCGGTCAACCCAAGCCTATCGCCTTTTCCTTGCGCTCGGCCAGCCGCTTTTCCAGGTAGTGGATGTTGGTGCCGCCCTGGATGAAGCCCATGTCCGCCATGATCCGGCTCTGCAGCGGCACGTTGGTCTTGATGCCGTCCACCACCATCTCGATCAGCGCCACGCGCATGCGGGCGATGTCCTGGGCCCGCGTGGCCCCGTGCACGATCAGCTTGCCGATCATCGAATCGTAGTTGGGCGGCACCTTGTAGCCTTCGTAGATGTGCGAATCCACCCGCACGCCCGGGCCGCCCGGCGCGTGGAAATGCTTGATCAGGCCGGGGCTGGGCAGGAAGGTTTCCGGGTCCTCGGCGTTGATGCGGCATTCGATGGCGTGGCCGCGGATCACGATGTCGGACTGCTGGATGCTGAGCTTCTGGCCGCTGGCGATCAGCAGCTGTTCGCGCACCAGGTCCACGCCGGTCACCAGTTCGGTGACGGGGTGTTCGACCTGGATGCGGGTGTTCATTTCGATGAAGTAGAAGCGGCCGTCTTCGAACAGGAATTCGAAGGTGCCGGCGCCGCGGTAGCCGATGCGCACGCAGGCCTCGGTGCAGATGCGGCCGATCTCGGCGCGCTGGGCTTCGGTGATGCCGGGCGCCGGTGCTTCTTCGACGACTTTCTGGTGCCGGCGCTGCATCGAGCAGTCGCGCTCGCCCAGGTGGATGGCGTTGCCCTGGCCGTCGCTGAGCACCTGGATTTCCACGTGGCGCGGGTTTTCCAGGAACTTTTCCATGTACACCATGTCGTTGCTGAAGGCCGCCTTGGCCTCCTGCTTGGTGGCGGCGATGGCGTTGAGCAGCGCAGCTTCGGTATGCACCACGCGCATGCCGCGGCCGCCGCCGCCGCCGGCGGCCTTGATGATCACCGGGTAGCCGATGTCGCGGCCGTGGCGCAGGCACACGTCGTCGTCGTCGGGCAGCGGGCCGCCCGAGCCGGGCACGCAGGGCACGCCGGCGTCCTTCATGGCGCGGATGGCCTCCACCTTGTCGCCCATCATGCGGATCACCTTGGGGGTGGGCCCGATGAAGACGAAGCCGGATTTCTCCACGCGCTCGGCGAAGTCGGCGTTCTCGCTCAGGAAGCCGTAGCCGGGGTGGATGCCCTTGGCGTCGGTGACTTCCGCCGCGGCGATGATGGCCGGGATGTTGAGGTAGCTGGCGGCCGACGGCGCCGGGGCGATGCACACCGATTCGTCGGCCATCGCCTCGTGCTTGAGGTTGCGGTCCACCGTGGAGTGCACGGCCACGGTCTTGATGCCCAGCGCATGGCAGGCGCGCAGGATGCGCAGCGCAATCTCGCCGCGGTTGGCGATGACGATCTTGTCGAGCATGGGGGTGGCCTTCAGCTGATGACGAACATGGGCTCGTCGAACTCGATCGGCTGGCCGTTCTTGACCAGGACAGCGCGCACCGTGCCCGACACATCGGCTTCGATCGGATTGAACATCTTCATCGCCTCGATGATGCCCAGCGTTTCGCCGGCCTTCACCGTCTGGCCCACCTTCACGAACGGCGGCTTGTCCGGGCTCTGCGATTCGTAATAGGTGCCCACCATCGGCGAGCGCACGGTGTGGCCATCGGGCACGTCCTTGGTGGACTTACCCACCGCATCGGCCGACAGCGCCGGTGCCGGCGCAGCGGGCGCGGCCGCGCGGGCCGGCTCGGCGTAGGCGACGGGGGCCGGGGCGGCCATCACGGTGCCGCGCGGCACCCGGGCCAGGCGCACGGACTCCTCGCCCTCCTTGATCTCGATTTCGGCGAGGTTGGATTCCTCGAGCAGGTCGATGAGTTTCTTGATCTTGCGAAGGTCCATGCCGGCCTCGTCTTGGAGTTGTGGAAAGGGAGGGGTGGCGCGGCTCAGCGGCCGGCCGGGGTGTCGCTGGCGGCCAGGCGCTTGATGGCCGCCTGCAGCGCGTAGGAATAGCTGTCGGCCCCGAAGCCGCTCACCACGCCCAGCGCCAGGCTGGAGAAGTAGCTGTGCTGGCGGAAGGGCTCGCGGGCGTGCGGGTTGGACAGGTGTACTTCGATGAAGGGCAGGGCCACCGCGGCCAGCGCGTCGCGCAGGGCCACCGAGGTGTGCGTGAAGGCGGCCGGGTTGATCACGATGAAGGCGGTGCCGTCGCGGCGCGCGGCCTGCACCCGGTCCACCAGCACGTGCTCGGCGTTGGACTGGAAGCTTTCCAGGGCGTGGCCGGCGGCCTGGGCGCTGGCGGCCAGGGCCTGGTCGATGTCGGCCAGGGTGGCGTGGCCATAGATGCCCGGCTCGCGTTCGCCGAGCAGGTTCAGGTTGGGACCATGCAGTACCAGGATCTTCGCCACGCCATCCTCCCCAGGAGCAGCACAGTCTGCCGTCAAGGCCGGGGGGCTGTCCAGACGATACCCGCGACTTCGCGGATTTTAACGGGCGTTTGAATTCCGCTGGCCGCTAGTCCGCGGCCCAGCGGCGCACCGATTCGGCGTTCGGGAAGGCGCCGTAGTGGGTTTTCACCCGCCGGCCCTGCGCGTCCAGCAGCACGGTGTAGGGCAGGATGCCGCGGGCATTGCCCAGCCGAACCGAACTGTCGGACGGGCCGGCGCTTTCCAGCAGCAGCGTGAAAGCGACCGGCACCTGGCGCTGGAAGGCCAGCGCGTCTTCGCGCGTATCCAGCGCGATACCGATCACTTGCACGCCGTTGCCGCCCTGTTGCGCGGCGAAGGCGTCCAGCGCGGGCATTTCCTCGCGGCAGGGTCCGCACCAGCTGGCCCAGTAGTTGATCAGCCGCGGGCGGCCGGGGCCCGAGACGGTGAAGGGCTGGCCACTCTCGAGTTCGGGCAGCACCAGCGACGGCAGCAGGTCGCCTTCCCCCACCACGACCAGGCCCGGAGGCGGCGCCTTTTCGGCGGGGATCAGTACGCGATGGCCCAGCCACCAGCCCAGGCCGGCGCTGATGCCGGCCAGCAACACGATGGCGGCCCAGGTGAGGGCGGCTTGGTGCTTCATGTCAGCGTGCCGCCTCGGCCAGGGCCTGTTCCACCGTGGCCTGGGTCAGCACGGTCGGCAGCACCGCCGGTTCGCCCTGGCGCGGGTAAACCACGTAAAGCGGTACGCCCACGGCACCGTGTGATTCCAGGAAGGCGGTGATGGCCGGGTCCACGTCGGTCCAGTCGCCCTTCATGTAGACGGCGCCGGCGGCGTCGAGCGCGGTACGGAAGCCATCGCGGGCCAGCACGGCCTTTTCGTTGGCCTTGCAGGTGACGCACCAGTCGGCGGTCATGTTGACGAACACCACGCGGCCGTCGCGGCGCAGCTGCGCCAGCGCGTCGGCCGAGTATTCCACCACGCCCGCTTCGGCCGCGGCCGCGCGCTCGGGGGCGGGCATGCGCTGCACCACCACCACGGCCCACAGCGAGGCCGCCACCAGCGCACCGGCCAGCACGCGCGGCAGCACGCGCTCGCGCCAGCGGGCCTTTTCCCACCACCATAGGCCCAGCGCCAGCACCACGGCGGCCACCAGCACCAGGCCGATGGCGTCGGCGCCGCGCTGCTTGGCCAGCACCCACAGCAGCCAAACGGCCGTGAGGTACATCGGGAACGCCAGCACCTGCTTGAAGGTGTCCATCCACGCGCCGGGCCGCGGCAGGCGGTTGGCCAGCCCCGGCACGAAACCGATCAGCAGGAAGGGCAGGGCCAGGCCGAGGCCCAGGAACAAAAACACCAGGATGGCGACCGACGGCGAGGCCGCGAACGCAAACGCCAGCGCCGTGCCCATGAACGGCGCGGTGCACGGGCTGGCCACCACCACCGCCAGCACGCCGGTGAAGAAATCGCCCGCCGGGCCGGACTTTTCAGTCAGCTTCTGGCCGGTGCCGGCCAGCGACGCGCCAAAACTCACTACGCCCGA
The DNA here is from genome assembly GCF_019459675.1 of Arenimonas sp. Lineage (GTDB taxonomy): Bacteria > Pseudomonadota > Gammaproteobacteria > Xanthomonadales > Xanthomonadaceae > Arenimonas. The sequence continues at coordinate 210 of NZ_JAIBFH010000172.1, read as the reverse complement.
CAGCGACAGGCCGATGGCCACCATCACCAGCGCCAGCGCCGCGATGACGCCCGGCTGCTGCAGCTGGAAGCCCCAGCCCAGCGCCAGGCCGGCCTGGCGCAGCGCCCGCGCGCTCGCGCCCCCCGCGGCAAAGCAGGCCAGCACGCCGGCCGTGTACCACAGGGCCTGGCGCTTGGCCTGGCCGCCGCCCTGCGCCAGCGACACGGCCTT
>NZ_JAIBFH010000159.1 GCF_019459675.1 Arenimonas sp. | reverse complement strand
CGCTGGCGCGCGCGGCCAGCTGCGGGTCGTAGCGGGTGTCGAAACCGTCGCGCCAGCCCAGGCCGAAGCGCGCGCCCGTGGCCGGCATGAACTGCATCGGGCCGGCGGCGCCGGCGCGCGACACCGCGTGCACGCGGCCGTTGGACTCCTTGGCCAGGATGCCGAACAGCAGCGCCTCGGGCAGGCCGGCCTTTTCATACTCGGGCCACATCAGGAAACGCATCTGCTGGTAGTTTTCCCAGCTGGTGATCAGGCTGGGGCGCATCCAGGTAAGCCACTCGGCCATGGCGGCCTTCACGGGCTCGTTGAGTTCGATCAGTTCACGCAGGTCGCGGCCCTTGAGCAGGGTGATGGAGCGACCGGCCTCGGGCATGGCGCCCAGCACGCCCGATCGCTCGGCGCTGCCACCTATGCCCGACTCGGCCGCGGCGAAGCCTTCGCCGCCGGCCGCCAGGTCGGCGCCCTGCTGCACCAGTGCGTCGTAGGCGGCCAGGAAGCGCGAGGTGTCGCAGCCGCGGGTGTCACCGCAGCGGCGCGCGGCGTCGAGCATCTGCGCCGACGCCTTGCGCACCGCCTCCCGGCCCGGGCCCGATTCACCCTTGCGGATCTGGGCCACGCCGGCGCGATAGCCGTCGCTCGACTCGGCCAGGACGTCGTAAAGCTTCTGGGTATTGGCCGAAACGCGGCGGGCCTCCGCGCCGGGGGCGCCGAGCAGCGCCACGACAGCCGGGATGATTACGAACAGGGAGGACACGCGCATGGGAAGGTTCCGGAGTGCAGGGGCGCAGCCTAGCGGCCACGGCGGCGCGGCGGCAAGCCGCGGGCTAGAATCAGCCATCACCATCCACCCCGGAGCAGCCCCTCGATGAGCGACATCCTGATCGGCAAGGGCGACCTGCCCGTGCGCCTGCTGGGCAAATACGGCAATCGCCATGGCCTGGTGGCCGGCGCCACGGGCACCGGCAAGTCGGTCACCCTGATGGTGATGGCCGAAGGATTTTCGCGGCTGGGCGTACCGGTGTTCATGGCCGACGTGAAAGGCGACATCGCCGGCCTGGCGATGGCCGGAACGTCGAACGAAAAGATCGCCGCACGCGTGCAGCAGATCGGCGTCGAAGGCTACGGCAACGAAGCCAGCCCGGTGGTGTTCTGGGACCTGTACGGCAAGCTCGGCCACCCCGTGCGCACCACCGTGTCCGAGGTCGGCCCGGCGCTGATGTCACGCATGCTCGAACTCAACGACGTGCAGTCGGGCGTGATGGACATCGCCTTCAAGCTGGCCGACGACCAGGGTCTGCTGCTGCTGGACCTGGACGACCTGCGCGCCCTGCTGAACTTCGTCAGCGAGAACAAGTCCGAGATCGGCAAGCAGTACGGGCTGGTCAGCCCGCAGTCGGTGGCCGCCATCCAGCGTTCGCTGCTGCGGCTGGAACAGGACGGCGGCGAACAGTTCTTCGGTGAGCCGGCGCTGCAGTTGGCCGACCTGATGCGCCAGGACATGTCCGGCCGCGGCATCATCAACCTGCTGGCGGCCGACCAGCTGATCCTGCGTCCCAGGCTGTACTCGAGCTTCCTGCTGTGGCTGCTTTCGGAGCTGTTCGAGACCCTGCCCGAGGTGGGCGACCTGGACGTGCCCAAGCTGGTGTTCTTCTTCGACGAGGCGCACCTGCTGTTCGACGACTGCCCGCCGGCGCTGCAGCAGCGCGTGGAACAGGTGGTCCGCCTGATCCGCTCCAAGGGCGTGGGCGTGTACTTCTGCTCGCAAAACCCCGACGACATCCCCGACACCGTGCTGGGCCAGTTGGGCAACCGCGTGCAGCACGCGCTGCGCGCCTACACCCCGCGCGACCAGAAGGCGGTGCGCACCGCCGCCGAAACCTTCGTACAAAACCCCAAGCTCGACGTCGCCAAGGTGATCGGCGAGCTGGGCGTGGGCGAGGCCCTGGTGTCCATGCTGCTCGACAAGGGCATCCCGATGCCGGTGGAGCGCGCACTGATCGCGCCGCCGCGCTGCCGCATGGGCGCCATCACCCCCGAGGAGCGCGCCGCCGTGCGCAACCGCAGCCCGGTCGGCGGGAAGTACGACTCCGCCATCAACCGTGAGTCGGCGTTCGAGATGCTGGCCAAGCGCGCCGAGCAGGCGACCGCGCCCGATCCCCAGGCAGGCGGGCAAACGCAGGCCCCCGGCAAGGCCGCCGAGCCGGCGCCTTCCAGGATGGACGAGTTCCTGTGGGGCACCAAGCGGCGCCAGGGCGCGGTGGAAGCGGCGGCGAAATCGGCTACGCGCACCGTGGCCAACGGCATCGGTCGCCAGATCCTGCGCGGCCTCCTGGGCGGCCTGCTGGGCGGCAAGAAGCGCTGACTTGAAGCGGCGCTTCAGCGGCCGCCGCCCCCCCCCCCCCCCCCCCCCCCCTAATTTGACCCGGGGGGGTGGTATGACGACGATATTCCCCGCGTAAACGCATTGCCCAAACCCGAGCCCATGCTCGCCCGGCCCATCGCTCCTATCGGCCCGCGACCGTGGTACC
>NZ_JAIBFH010000147.1 GCF_019459675.1 Arenimonas sp. | reverse complement strand
CCCCCCCCCGGGGGGGGCCCACGGGACGGGTCGTGAAGTGCCGTTGCGCCCGGCATTGCCCTGGCGCGGATTCCTGATCGACTGCCTGTTGGTTGTCGTGCTGTTGATTGGCCTCACGCTGCTGCTGGTGGTGCCGATCGTGATGCTGCATACGGGCAGTGCGGTTGGCGCCGCCGCCCGCCCTTCGCCCGAGGACGCCATGGCCGCGGCCATGCCCGCCATCACAGCGGCGGCCATCGTTGCGATGCTGGTGACGGCCGTGCTGGTGTGGTGGCTGCGCGGTCGCCCGCTGGTCGGGTCGCTTGCGCGAATGGCTTCGACGCCGGCCTATGGCCTGGCCATCACTGCCGGCCTCGTCATCCAGTTGGGCGCGCAATCGTGGGCCTGGCTGTTGGCGCAATCCGGGGCCGGCATCCAGCCCAGCAACGCGCAGCCGGTCACCGCCCTGCTTGCCACCGCGCCCTGGATGGCCTGGCTGCTGGTGGTAGTCGTGGGTCCCTTCGCCGAGGAGCTGCTGATGCGCCACGTGCTGTTGCGCCGCTTCGCCGTGGCCGGTCACGGCGCGGTAGGCCTGGTGCTGACTTCGCTGGTGTTCGCGCTGCTGCACGAGCCGGCGCCCACCGGCGCCGGCGTTACCGCCTGGCTCGGCGGCCTCGCCCTGTATGCCGGGATGGGCGCTGCCTTCGGCTGGGTATACCTGCGCACGGGCCGCTTCCGGGCAACGTTCCTGGCGCATGCGGCCTGCAACGCGGCCGCCCTGGTCGTGGCCGCGTACTCGACTTCCTGAGTCCGGGGTTACACTGGCGCTTAGCCGGCCGGGGAGCGGACCGGCGACCACGGCAACACGACCAGGATTTTCATGAGCAAACGCCACCTATACCTGCTGGCCTTCTCCATCATCGCCGTCGCGTTTGTCGCGATGTACTACAAGTGGAGCGTGCTGAAGTTCCCGCTGCAGCCCGACGCCAAAGTGCAGGTGTGGACCGTCCAGGCACACGTGGAATACCAGCCGCGCACCGGCGCCAACACCGTCACCCTGCAGCTGCCGTCGGCCGTGCCGGGCTTCACGGTGCTCGATGAACGCTTCGTGGCCCGCAATTATTCCAAGCTTGAAGAGACCGGCGAAGGTGGCCGCGAAGTGCAGTGGGCCATCCGCCGCGCACTTGGCGAGCAGGACCTGTACTACCGCGCCACCATCGTGCGCGCCGACGAAACCCAGCCGCTGCCCGAGGAGGAACTCGAGCCGGTGATCCTCGAGCCTGCCGTGCTGGAGGAGCCCTACGCCACCGCCGCGCAGACGCTGCTCGACCAGGTGCGCGACCGGTCATCCAACACCATCACTTTTGCCCGGGAGCTGCTGGGTCGCCTGAGCGAAGCCTCGCCCAGCGAAGAAGTCGCGCTGCTGCGCGAACGCTACGGCGAAGACGACGTTGCCCGCAGCAACTTCATCGTGCAGCTGCTGGCCAACCGCAATATCCCGGCCCGCGTGGTCTACGGCATCCGCCTGACCGAGCTCGAACGCGACCCCGATTCGCGCATGCAGTCGTGGTTGATCGTCCACAACGGCCTGGGCTGGACCATGATCGATCCGCGCACGGCGGCCGAAGGCAAGCCCAGCGACCTGTTCGAGTGGAGCCGCAGCGGCAAGCCGCTGATGGTGATCGACGGCAGTCCGGCGTCGGCGCTGATGTTCAGCGTGCGCAGCAACCTTGCCGACGCCATGGCCACCGCCGAGCGTCGCCTGGAAGTGCAGGACGCCAACCTGGTGCGCTATTCGCTGCTCAGCCTGCCGCTGCAGGCGCAGGAAACCTACCGCGTGCTTCTGATGGTGCCGATCGGCGCCTTCATCATGCTGCTGCTGCGCAACCTGGTCGGCGTGAAAACCTACGGCACCTTCATGCCGGTGCTGATCGCGCTGGCGTTCCGTGAAACCGCGCTGGTGGCGGGCATCACGCTGTTCGTGCTGGTGGTGGGCTTCGGCCTGCTGGTGCGGTTCTACCTGGAGCGATTGCGCCTGCTGCTGGTGCCGCGCCTGACGGCGATCCTGATCCTGGTGGTGCTGCTGATGGCGGCGGTCAGCGTGCTGTCCAACCGCCTGGGGCTGGAAGTGGGCCTGTCGGTGGCGCTGTTCCCGATGGTGATCATGGCGATGACCATCGAGCGCATGTCGGTAGCCTGGGACGAGCGTGGTGCCGGCACGGCCATCCGTGAAGGCGTGGGCACCCTGGTGGTCGCGGCGCTGGCCTACCTAGTCATGAGCTGGCAGCCGCTGGAACACCTGGTGTTCGTGTACCCGGAGGTGCTGCTGGTGCTGTTTGCGATGGCGCTGCTGCTGGGCCGCTACTCGGGCTACCGCCTCAACGAGCTGCTGCGCTTCCGTGCGCTGGCGCGCGAGCCCGATCCGATCGTGCCGCCGCCTGCCGCCGATGACGCCACCAGTGACGCCACCAGCCAGTCCAAGGCCTGAAGCATGGGCCTGTTCAATCCTTTCCGCGTCGCCAAGCGCCTGCGCCAGATCGGGCTGATGGGCATCGGCCAGCGCAACGCGCACTACGTGCTGATGCACAACCCGCGCAAGTTCTATCCGCGCGTGGACGACAAGCTTCTGACCAAGAAGCTGGCGCTGCAGGCGGGCCTTCCGGTGCCCGACCTGTATGCCGTGGTGCGCGAAGAGCACGAGATCGCCGAGCTGCACGAGATCCTCAAGTGCCGGGAAAGCTTCGTCGTGAAGCCCGCGCATGGCTCGGGCGGCGACGGCATCCTGGTCATCTCCGGCCGGCGCGGCGACAAGTATCGGCGCGCCAACGGCTCGCTGATGAACCGCGAGGAGTTCGAACACCATCTGTCCAACGGGCTGTCGGGCCTGTTCTCGCTGGGCGGCCAGCCCGACCACTTGATCGTTGAATACTGCGTGCAGTTTGATCCGATCTTCGACAACGTCAGCTACAAGGGCGTACCCGACATCCGCATCATCGTGTTCCTGGGCTATCCGGTGATGGCCATGATCCGCCTGCCCACCCGGCTGTCCGACGGCAAGGCCAACCTGCACCAGGGCGCCATCGGCGTCGGCATCGACCTCCCCACCGGCAAGACCAAGCGCGGCGTGTGGGGCACCGAAATCATCCGCGAACACCCGGACACCGAGCACAGCATCGTCGGCCTGGCCATCCCGCACTGGACCGACCTGCTGCAGATGTCGTCGCGCTGCTACGAGCTGTCGGGCCTGGGCTACGTGGGCGTTGATTTCGTGCTCGACCGCGACAAGGGCCCGCTGATCCTCGAACTCAACGCGCGCCCAGGGCTGGCCATCCAGATGGCCAACGGCAACGGTCTGGAGGGCCGCTTGAACAAGGTGGAGGCCTTGCGCGACAGCGGGCAGCTTTCCAAAGATCCCGCCGAGCGCGTGGCTTTCGCGATCGCGAACTTTCCCACCACCGGCTGAATGCGGACGGCCGATTAACGCGGATTTAAGAACCGCAGGCCAGCAACCGGTCAAGCTCGGGCCAAGAGAACATATACGGGGGCGAATGGTCAAAACGGCCAAACGCTTGAGCAAATGCTCCATTCCCCGTTACCCTTGCGGACCCAAAGCCGAAGTCAGCGCGGCGACCAGGAGTTTCAATCATGAAGGCAACCCATTCGCTCAAGCTCGCTTCGTTGGTGCTGCTGGCATTTTGCGTAGCCACGCCCGACGCCCTCGCGCAGCGCAACCGCAGCGGCGACAAGAAGGAAGAGCGCGAAGTCCGGTACCCGGACGCAACCCGCGACGATCCCGACGGCTCGTTCTCCCAGCGCCTGGCCAAGCCGATCAGCCGCATGCAGAAAGCCTACGAGGCCGACGGCGAAGAAGAGCAGGTGATCGCCGCGGCCGAAGAGATCTTCGTCAATGAGAAGGCCCAGCCCTACGATCGCGCCATGGCCGCGCTGCTCGCCGGCACGGCTGCCATTGGCCTGGACGATGACGCGCGTGCCGCCACCTACCTCACCCGCGCGATCGACGAGAACGCGCTGTCCAACGACAACCACTACACCGCCATGCTCAGCCTGGCGTCGGTGTATATCAATTCCGACGACTTCGCCAAGGCCGATCCCCTGATCGCCCGGGTCATCGCCGAAACCAAGACCACCGACCCGCAGGTCTATGCCCTGCAGGGCGCCAGCTTCTACAACAACGACAAGTTCGCCGAGGCCATCCCGGCGCTCAAGCGCGCGATTGAACTCAAGCCCGATGCGCCGGACGACCAGTGGCTGCAGATGCTGCTGGCCTGCTACGCCGAGACCGACGACAACGCTGCCGCCATCGCCCTGGGCGAACAGATGCAGCGCAAGAGCCCCGACGACAAGCGCGCCCTGATGATGCTGGCCGGCATCTACAGCAATGCCGACCAGATCGACAAGGCGGCTGCGCTGCTCGACACCGCCCGCCAGAAGGGCATGCTCAGCGAAGCCAGCGACTACCAGCGCCTGGTCAGCATGTACTTCGGCATGGACCGGGAAAAGGACGCCGCCGCCATCCTGGAAGAGGGCATGGCCAAGGGCATCATGCCGGCCGACGGCAAGAACTACGCCACCCTGGCCCAGGCCCACTACTTCAGCGACAACATCCCCGCGGCCATTGCCGCCGCCCAGAAGGCGGCGCCGCTGGCTACCGACGGCGAGCCCGGCCTGTTCCTCGCCCAGATCCTGGGCCAGGAAGACCGCAACGCCGAGGCGAAAGCGGCCGCGCAGCAGGCGCTGGCCAAGGGCCTGAAGAACCCCGGCAACGCCTGGATGGCGATCGCACGGGCAGAGTACTATTCAGACAACATCGCGGGGGCCCAGGCGGCCTACCGTGAAGCGGCCAAAGACCCCAGCACCAAAACCGAGGCCCAGAAGGCCTTGGCGCAGATTTCACGCTGATTGGTTGGTAAACCAGAAACCTTCGTATAAGCTAATAAGTTCCCGCCGGTCCTGGCGGGTCACGGCTTAATGCCGACCGACCGAGAGCTCGAGCCGCCACACGCATGACGGACAAGAATTACTACTACGACAACCCACCCCAGCGCATCAGCTGGGCTCGCATCGGCGGCAACGCTTTTGCGATTGCCCTGCATGCGGTGGCCTTCATGGTGATGATGGTGCCGGTGGCTTCCCCGGACGTGGCGGACAAGGCTGAAGAAGTGACCCAGGTCAGCTTCATCGAGCCGCCGCCGCCGCCCCCGCCGCCGCCGCCGCCGCCGCCGGAGCCGCCCAAGGTGGTCCAGAAGATCATCGAGCAGCCCAAGCCGACGCCGGTCCCGCCGCCTCCGGAAGAGCCGCCGGTGGTGTTCGACGACCCGAGCCCGATCGACATCGAGGCCCCGCCGCCGGCTCCGCCGTCGCCGCCGGCCCCGCCGTCCGACTTTGCGCCGGCCGAGGATATCAGCGGTCGCGCCCTGAACCAGCCGCGCTACCCGGCCAAGGAACTGCGTGAGGGCGTGGGCGGCACGGTGATGCTCCGCGTCACCATCGATGCCGCCGGCAACGTGCTCAACGTGGTCGTCGACAAGTCCAGCCGCAACCGCAACCTCGACCGCGCGGCCATGGATGCCGCACGCCGCTGGAAGTTCAACGCCGGCATGCGCAATGGCGTCAAGGTGGGTGGCGACGTACTCGTCCCCGTCAAGTTCACTCCTCCGTAATCACTGATCCGCCGACATTCCCGTAACGGTCAATCACAAAGAAAGGCACTCTTATGCTGCAGGAACTCCTCCTTACCGCCGCGGCCGCTGTCGGCGGCGCTGCCAACAACGCCGAAGCCCTGTCGAAGATGGGCTTCTCCCACATGATGGCCGAGCTGTTCCGTGACCCCACGGAATTCTTCGTCCAGTGGGTCGTCCTGATCATGCTGGTCGTGATGTCGTTCGGCTCGTGGTGGTACACGGTCGTCAACGCGATCAAGAACGCGGTTGTCTCCAAGCGCGCCGACAGCGTCGTGCGCACGTTCTGGGAAACCCCGAACGCGCAGGACGCCATCCGCTTCATGGAAGAACAGCCGGCGAACGAGCCGTTCTCGAAAATCGCGCTCGACTGCGCCCAGGCCGCTGCGCACCACCAGCGCAATGAGGGCAGCCGCCTGGTCGACGCCCTGAACCGCTCGGAGTTCATCGACCGCGCCCTGCGCCAGGCCGTGACCCGCGAGAGCGCCAAGCTCGAGAACGGCATGACCTGGCTGGCCACCGTCGGCGCCACCGCGCCCTTCGTCGGCCTGCTCGGCACGGTCTGGGGCATCTACGGCGCCCTGATCCGCATCGGTGCGACCGGCCAGGCCTCCATCGACGCGGTTGCCGGCCCGGTGGGCGAGGCGCTGATCATGACCGCCGTCGGCCTGTTCGTGGCCATCCCGGCCGTGCTTGCGTACAACGCCTTCAACCGCGCCAACCGCAACACCTACGCCAAGTTCGACACCTTCGCGCACGACCTGCACGACTTCTTCGCGACCGGTTCGCGCGTCGGCGACATGCCGGCCAAGCGCTGAGTCACGCAGTCTAACCAGGAGTCGCATCCATGGCCTTTTCAAGCAATTCGTCCGGCGGTGGTGGCCCGATGGCCGACATCAACGTCACGCCCCTCGTGGACGTGATGTTGGTGCTGCTGATCATCTTCATGATCACCGCACCGCTGATGTCGCATAAGGTCAAGGTCGACCTGCCGCAGGCCACGCTCTCGGAAAAGCCGGAAATCGACCAACCGCCCATCACCCTCGCGGTGACGGCGGGCGGAAAGATCTACTGGAACGACGAGGAAGTGAACCCTGACATGCTCGACGCACGCCTGGCCGTCCTGGCCCAGCGCACGCCGCAGCCGCAGGTGGACGTGCGCGCCGACAACATCACCCGGTATCAGGTCATCGCCGACGTGGTGAAGAAGGTTCGCCTGGCCGGCATCCGCAAGGTGGGCTTCGTGTCCACCCCCGAGCGCTGAGGAGAAACCCGCATGGCATTCACCTCTTCTTCCGGCGCTGGCCCGATGGCCGACATCAACGTGACGCCCCTCGTGGACGTCATGCTGGTGCTGCTGATCATCTTCATGGTCACCGCCCCCGCCCTGTCCTACCAGATCCAGGTCGACCTGCCGCAGCGGACCACGAATCCGCCGCCGCAGCCGAAGGATCCGCCCGAGCCGATCCGCCTGCGGATCGAGGCGGGCGGCACCGTCACCTGGAACAACTCGCCGATTCCGATCTCGGTGCTCCAGTCGTCGCTGGAGGTCGAAGCCCAGCGCACGATCCAGCCGACCCTGGAAATCGAGACCGATCCCGACGCTCAGTACGAAATGCTGGCCAAGGTCCTTTCCCGGGCCAAGAACTCCGGCATGGCAAAGATTGCTTTCGTGGATCCCGGCCAGTAAAGCCAGGTTTCCCGCACCCTGCAGCAGCGCCGCCTTCGGGCGGCGTTTTTTTTGCTTGCCTGTTCCGGCGTCGCGGGCGTAGAACGAAAGGGCCCCTCACCGGAAAGGAGATGCGCCATGGCCTTCACTGCCACGCGGGACGCTTCGGACACGATGTCGGAAATGAACATCACGCCCCTGGTGGACGTCATGTTGGTGCTGCTGGTGATCTTCATGGTGACCGCGCCGCTGATGGATTCGCGCATCGGCATGGGGCTGTCGCAATCCAGCCCGCTGCAACCCCGGCCACTGGTTGAGCGCAACCTCACCGTGGACCCAGGCGACCTGTTCCGCCTGGACGGGGTTGCGATGACCCCGGCTGCACTGCAACAGGCTTTGGCGCAATGGCAGCGCCAGCAGCCCGACGGTGTCCTGAAACTGGCCGTCAGCGGTGACGCCGACTACCAATCCGCCGCTACCGCCATGGCAACGGCCCGGCGCGCGGGGATCGAAAACATCGGTCTGATTGAGCCCTGAAGCGGAGCCCGGCCCCACGCGCCGTCGGGCCTCACTGCCCGGCGGCGTCCGCGATGATCGCCCGATAGGCGCGAACGGTAGGCGCCAGCCCCTCATGCAGCGCTTCGCTGAAGAGCGCGTGGCCAATGGACACTTCCAACACGCCCGGCACGCCGCGCAGGAAATCACCCAGGTTGCCCTGGCTCAGGTCGTGGCCGGCGTTGACGCCCAGGCCCAGCGCCGCCGCTTCGCGCGCCGTGCCGGCGCACAGCGCCAGCGCCCGGCCGGCGTCGCCAGCGGCGTGCGCCTCGGCATAGGGGCCGGTGTACAGCTCAATCCGATCCACGCCCATGCCCGCGGCCAGCGCCAGACCCTGCGCGCCGGCATCCATGAACAGCGACACCCGCACGCCCAGCGCCTTGAGCTGGGCCACCAGCGGGCGAAGACGATCCGCGTCCCGCGACAGGTCGAAGCCGTGGTCGGAGGTCAGCTGCCCGTCGCCGTCGGGCACCAGCGTGGCCTGGTCGGGCCGGACGGCGGCCACCAGTGCGATGAACCCCGGATAGCCGGGCCGGGGTGGGGCAAACGGATTGCCCTCGAGGTTGTACTCCACCCGGCCGGCCACCACGCGGGCCAGGGCCAGCACGTCATCGGGACGGATATGGCGCTGGTCGGGCCGGGGATGCACGGTGATGCCGCCGGCACCGGCCGCAATCGCCGCTTCCGCCGCCGCCACCACGCTGGGCTCCGAGCCGCCGCGCGAGTTGCGCAAAACGGCCACTTTGTTGACGTTGACGCTGAGCACGGTCATCGGTCCAGATTAACCGCTGGCCCGGTCGCCGGAAAGCCCATCCTGGCGCGTTCCGGGCTTGCCTTTGATGGATAATCCGCCGATGCGCTCCACTCCTCCGCTGCTGGCCTTCCTCCTGGCGCTGACCTGCCTGTTGCCGGCGGCTGCCGCGGCAACGGCCATCCCCGGCGAACCCATGCTCCGGCACTTCAGCGCCGAGGACACCAAGGCCACGCCCACCCACCTGGCCATCACCACCGGGGTCAATGGCGAGATGTACGTGGGCAACGTCGAAGGCGTGCTGCGTCATGACGGCGTGGACTGGACCCTGACCCAACTGCCGGGGCGGTCCGCGGCGCGCTCGCTGGACACCGGTGCCGACAAGCAGGTGTACGTGGGCGGCTACGACACCTTCGGCCGCCTGGTGCGCAATGGTGACGGTGACCTGGCCTACGAAGAGTTGCTTACCCGCGCTGGACTGCGCGCAAACCAGGGCTTTGTCGGCATCGTCTGGGAAACCATCGCCACCGATACCGGCGTGTATTTCCGCGCGGAAAAGTCACTGCACTTCCTGCCCTACGACACGGGCGAAGCCAAGCAGTGGCCGCTGGAAGAGAACGTGCGCAGCTTCTATCGGGTCGCGGGCCAGCTTTATGTCCGTGTCGAGGGTCGGGGCCTATGCCGCTTCGAGGATGGCAAATACGTCCTGGTACCCGGCGGCGAAACGTTCGCCAACCGGATGCTGATCGGCGTTCTGGACCAGGGCGATTCGCTTTTGCTCGTGAGTCGCGACGGCTTGTACCGCAGTGACGCCAACGGCATCGAGCCGGCGCCGGGGGCGGCCAGCGACCTGCTCAAGGGCAAGCGCAGCTACGTCGTACAGGCGCTGGCGGACAAGAGTTTCGTGGTGGGTACGCTGGATGGCGAGCTGATACGCGTCAGCCAGGACCTGCAGCTGCGCGACCAGATCCAGCTCGGCCCCTTCGGCATTCAGGCCATGGGTCTGGATCGCGAGGGCGGGCTGTGGGTCGCCAGCGACGGCGACCTGGTTCGCGTCTCCCTGCCCTCGCCGTGGACCGCCGTCGGCCAGGCCCAGGGCGTGCTGGGAACACCGATCGATTTTGAATGGCACGACGGTTACCTGTGGATTGCGTCCACCAGCGGCATCTCGCGCATGACCGCCGCCGCCGACGGCACGCTCACCAACGCCCTGATGCCGTGGACCGAATTCGAAGGCCATGCGCTGCTGTCCACCGACGCCGGACTGTTGGTGGGGCAGCGCGAGGGACTGCGGGTGCTCGATCCGGGCGCATCCCAGCCGCGCTCGCTCTATACCCACCGCGAGGGCGGCGTTTACACCATCGAAGCCTCGGACCACGTCGAGGGCCTCGTGTATGCCATGGGCGCCACCGAACTGCTGCTGGTTCGCAAGGTGGGCCAGCGCTGGCAGCTGCAGGCCGCGCTGCCGCTGGACAAGATAAGCACCTTCGGCATGGAAGAGTCCGCCCCCGGCGTGCTTTGGCTCGGCGACAGCCGCGGCCCACTCCAGCGCTGGCAGCTGGACCTGGACACCGGCAAGGTGGTCGAGCGCGAAGTGTTCAACGACGCCCGCGGCCTGGCCGTGGACCCGCGGGCGGGCACCAGCGTGTACCAGCTCGATGGTCGGATCCACGCGGTCAGCGGGGCAGCCGGGTTCGTGCTGGAGGGTGATCGCTTCGTGGCGGATGTCGCGCCGCCTTTCACCCTGGTGGATCGCCCATTCGAACTGTCGGTGGAACAAACCCCGTTGGGCGACTACGCCTACACGTCGCGCCAGCTGTGGCACCGGGCGAAGAAAGACGGCGAGTGGCAGCCGCTCTATCCCGGCGAACAGCGCGCCGCTGGCTATTCCTACTTGCGCTACGGCAGCGACGGCGTGCTGCGCGTGTCCACCTGGAACGGCATCCTGCAGTACAACCCGGGCGAGACCGCGGCACAGCCACAGCCGCTGCTGCTTTCAATGGAAAGCGTGAAGGCACGCAGCCCCGAAGGCAACACGCTGCGGCTACCCAACACCAGCGGCACCGGGGCGGTGCAGGTACCGCCGGGCCACAGCCTGAACCTTCGCTTCGCCATGGTCAGCATGGAAAGCGGCGCGGAGTTCCGCTACATCCTCCATGGCGTGACGCCTGACTGGAGCAGCTGGACCGACCGCGACCTGTTCGTTCGCGCACTGCCCCCTGGCGACTACGTCCTGGAGGTCGAGGCGCGCACGCGCAACGGCCGCCAGGCGCCGGCCATCCGCTATCACTTCCGGGTCGAGCCTCGCTGGTACGAACAGTGGTGGATGATGGCGTTGCTGCTGCTGGCGTTGGCCAGCCTGGCCGTTGCCATCACGCTGTGGGCGGTGCGTCGGCGCACCGAACGCTTCCTGGCCGCCAATCGCCGACTCGAGGCGCGTATTGCCGAGCGCACGCGCGAACTCGAAGAGGTCAACAAGAAACTGGCCGAGCTGGTGACCGAAGACGCGCTGACCGGAGTGTCCAACCGCCGCGCGCTCGAGAACGGTTTGCGCCGGGAATGGTACCGCTGCCTCGACCAGCGCCGGCCGCTGTCGGTGCTGATGATCGACGTGGACAACTTCAAGGCCTACAACGACGCGCACGGACACCTGGAAGGCGACGTGCAGCTGCGTGGCATTGCCCAGCGCCTGCACCAGCAGCACGACCCGCAGCGCGAGCTGCTGGCGCGCTACGGCGGTGAGGAGTTCGCCCTGCTGATGCCCGGTGTGCACCAGGTCGAGGCGACGCGTCGGGCGGAAAGCATCCGCGCTGCGATCGCCTCCAGCGACGCCGGCATGACGGTGAGCATCGGCGTGGCCGGCTTCGTGCCGGAACTGCAGGCCGAGCCCGAATCCCTGCTGCGCAGCGCCGATGCCGCGCTTTATGCCGCCAAGCGCGCCGGCCGCAACCGGGTGGAAACCGATGCCGGCTGAGCGCAGGAGCGCAGCGGCACCCCGGCCGGTGAAAACTTGCCCGGTCTGCGGCCGCGACTTCCAATGGCGCAAGAAGTGGGAGCGCGACTGGCCCCAGGTGGTCTATTGCTCGGATGCCTGCCGGCGGGGCACCCCGCGCTGAAGCCGGCGCTGGGCCAGGCGCGCCTGGTCCGCGCCTTGATCGCCAGCCAGGCCATCAACAGCGCTCAGGATTCGCCGCGGTGTTCACCGGGCGCGGCCTGGCCGGACGTGGAAAGCTTGCGCGCCTCGGCCTGCTCGCGCAGGCGCTTGAGTTCGTCGCCGCTCATGATGTAGCTGACGTCGCGTGACTTGCTGGAGATGCGCGACGACACCCAGCCCAGGATCCAGGCCAGCATGAAGCCCAGCGCGCCGGCCAGGAACACCAGCACGCCAAACGTGGGCATGGTGCGGACCATGGCCAGGGCCAGGCAGGCCAACGATGCCAAGAGATAGATCCAGTGCATGGGACACCTCGTGTTTTGCCGGAGTTTAGCCCAAGCCGGGACGGCTGCGGCGATGCCCCGCCAGCCTAGAGCAAAGGTGACAGCAGGCGGGCACAGGCCTCGCCCAGCCGGCGGGAAAACGCTGCCGCCGGTCGGTCGGACTTCACTTCCCGGCTGTGGCGCAGGTCCTCTTCCAGCACGGCCTCCACCGAGCTGGCCATCGTGCGGCCGTGCATGAGCAGGCTCAGTTCGAAGTTCAGCCGGAAGCTGCGATGGTCGAAATTGGCGCTGCCGATCAGGGACAGGTCCTCGTCCACCAGCAGCGCCTTGGTGTGCAGCATGCGAGGGCCGTACTCGAACACGCGCACGCCCGCCGCCAACAGGTGGTCGTAGTAGGAGCGCGCGGCGGCGGAAACCACCCGCGAGTCGGAGCGCGCCGGAACGATCACCCGCACGTCCAGACCGCGCAGCGCGGCGGACGTCAGCGCCATGCGCGCCGCTTCACCGGGCACGAAGTAGGGTGTCACCAGCCATACCCGGCGGTTGGCCTGGTGGATGGCCTCCACCTGCACCCGGTGGATGGCTTCCCACGGCGAGTCCGGACCGGCGGGCAGCACCTGGGCCATCACGTCCCCGGCCGGGAGGTCGGGCCAGAACTTGTCGTCCCGCAGCGCCTTGCCCGTGGCGTAGTGCCAGTCTTCCAGGAAGGCCATCTGCAGCCAGCGCACCACCTCGCCCTCCAGCCGCAGGTGCAGGTCGCGGAAGGCATCGCTTTGCAGGTGGTCGTTCTCGTCGTCGGTGATGTTGATACCGCCGGTGAATCCGATCCGCCCGTCCACCACCACCACCTTGCGGTGGTTGCGCAGGTTCATGCGTGGCCGCCACAGCCAGCGCAGCCGCACCGGGTGGAACCAGGCAATCTCCACCCCGGCCGCCACCATCGGCGCCAGGAAGCCGCGGTTGAGCCGGCTTGAGCCGATGGCGTCCAGCAGCACCCGCACCCGCACGCCGCGCCCCGCGGCGGCCACCAGCGCATCGCGCACCTGTGTCCCGGTGCGGTCGGGCTCGAAGATGTAGTACTCCACGTGCAGGTGGGCCGTGGCGCCAGCGATGGCCTTGATCAGCGCGTCGTAGGTTTCGCCGCCGCCCACCAGCAGGTCCAGGCGTGCGGCGCTGCTGGGTGGGAAGCCCGTGGCCGAACGGCCGAGGCGGGCAATGGTGGTGCAATCGTCGCTGGACTTGAGACTGGAAGGCGGCGTGTCGTCCAGGCTCGCGCGTGAGCGCGAACGGCGCAGCTGCTGCCGCTTGATCCGCTGCGGCCCCAGGAAATGGTAGATCACCAGGCCCAGCACCGGCAGCAGCGCCAGCGACAGCAGCCAGCTCAGCGTGGCAATGGGTTCGCGCTTCTGCAGCACGATCCAGCCGGCCAGCACCACCAGGTAGGCGATCCAGATGCCCGTGACCCAGGGCATCAGCTGTGGCCAGAAATCAGGGAACGACATGGCGGCTCCGTGGATGGCCTCATGCGTCGAGGCAGGCCTGCGCCATTGTGCCGCACGCGGGGCGCAATTCCCCGCCGGCGGGTTTCAGCGCGCGGCGAACAGCGTCTCGGCGCGCTGGAACAGGATCCAGCTGGTGGCAATGTACTTGTCGCCGCCCTCGGGGCGATTGCCGCGGTGGGTGTGGGTGTACGCCGCCGGCGCGATCAGCAGGCTGCCGGCGCGCGGCGTGATCTTGCGGTGCTGGTGGAAGAATTCGGTTTCGCCGGCCTCGAAGCCGTCGTTGAGGTAAATCGTCCACAGCACGTGCCGGTGCAGCGTCTCGGCGGTCGGGTCGCGCGGGAAGAGTTCGCAGTGCCAGTACGGGTAACCGCCCTGTCCCGCGGTGTAGCGCTGCAGGTTGATGGCGCCCGGGCGCAGTACCGTGCGCACCAGGCCCGACAGCGCCGCGTCGTCCATGGCCTGGAAGTCCTGCGCGGCGATGCGCCGCGGCTTGCCGTCGGCGTCGTTGACCTGCAGCATCAGCGGCGCGATCAGCGCGTACGGGTACTTGCGCAGGTAGGCCAGCAGGCCCTTGAACACGGCGTTGTTGAGTGCGTTCTCGGCCTCGCGCCACTCGGGCTGGCCGCCGAGCTGGATGTCGCGGCTGTCCTTGAGTTCGGGCAGTACGCCGCCGCCCACCTTGCCCGGCACCGCCGCGCCGCTGGCTTCGAACGCCGCCACCAGCTGTGCGCAGGTTTCCCGCGACAGCGCGGCGTCGTAGACCTCGATGAAGTCCGCGTCGGCCTGGTTCACCCGTTCGATTCCGCGTTGGCGTGGTGGCGCACGGCCTCGGCCACCTCGTTGCGCGAGCCCAGCATCACCGGCACGCGCTGGTGCAGGCCGGTGGGCTGCACGTCCAGCATGCGCTGATGGCCCGTGCTGGCGGCACCGCCGGCCTGTTCCACGATGAAGCTCATGGGGTTGGCCTCGTACATCAGCCGCAGCTTGCCGCCCTGGGCGCGGCACTTGGCGTCCATGGGGTAAAAGAACACGCCGCCGCGGGTCAGGATGCGATGTACGTCGGCCACCATGCTGGCCACCCAGCGCATGTTGAAGTCCTTGCCGCGCGGCCCTTCCTTGCCGGCCAGCAGTTCGCCGACATAGGCCTGCATGGCCGGCTCCCAGTGGCGCTGGTTGGACATGTTGATGGCGAATTCTTTCGTGTCCGGCGGGATCTGCATGTCGCGCGCGGTCATCACGAAGCTGCCCACCTCCCGATCCAGCGTGAAGGCGTGCGTGCCGTGCCCGACCGTCAGCACCAGCATCGTGCTGGGTCCGTAGGTGGTGTAGCCGGCGCAGACCTGGGCGGTGCCGGGCTGCAGGAAATGTTCGTCGCCCGGCGCCGCCACGTCGTCGGGGCAGCGCAGCACCGAGAAAATGGTGCCGACGGAAATGTTCACGTCAATGTTGGAGCTGCCGTCCAGCGGGTCGAACAGCAGCAGGTAGTTGCCGCGCTGGAACGCGTCGGGGATCGGCTGGCTGTGCTCCATTTCTTCCGACGCCAGGCCGGCGAGGTGGCCGCCCCAGGCGTTGGCCTCGAGCAGGATGTCGTTGCTGAGCACGTCCAGCTTCTTCTGCGCCTCGCCCTGGATGTTCATGCTCTGCTGGCCCGGGCTGCCGGCGTCGCCCAGCACGCCGCCCAGCGCGCCCTTGCCCACGGCGATGGAAATGGTCTTGCAGGCGCGCGCCACCACCTCGATCAGCAGCCGGAGGTCGGCATTGATGCGGCCGGCATGCTGTTCCTGGATCAGGTAGCGGGTGAGCGAGATCGGCTTCATGGCGGGACCGGGCAGCGACTGAAGCTGGCATTGTCCGGGCTGGCGCCGGCCATGCAAGCGCGTGTCAGAATCCGGACATGCCCGCCTTCGACCTCGACACTGTCAAAGCCCTGGCCACCGCCATCGGCGTGGGCCTGCTGGTGGGCGCCGTGCGCGAGCGGCGCAAGGCCGATGCGGTGATCGTGGCCGGCCTGCGCACCCATGGCCTGGCGGCCATGGCCGGCGCGGTGTCGCTGTGGATCGACCCGATGGCGTTTGCGGTCACCGTGGCCCTGATGGGCGTCTTCGTGGCCTTGAGCTATCGCCAGACCCGCGACAGCGACCCCGGGCTTACCAGCGAGATCGCCCTGGTGGCGATCTGCCTGCTGGGCGGCCTGGCCATGCGCGCCCCGCCGCTGGCAGCCGGGTTGGGCGTGGTGATGGCCGTGCTGCTCTATGCCAAGCAGCCCCTGCACCGCCTGGCGCGCGACCTGATGAGCGAACGCGAAGTGCATGACGGCCTGGTGCTGCTGGCCTCGGCGCTGGTGGTGCTGCCGTTGATCCCGGACCGCACGCTCGGGCCCTTCGACGTCTTCAACCCGTCGGTGCTGTGGACCCTGGTGGTGCTGGTGATGGCGATCAGCGCGCTGGGCCACGTGGCGCTGCGCGTGGTGGGCAACCGGCGCGGGCTGGCGATCGCGGGCTTCTTCGCCGGCTACGTGTCGTCCACGGCGGCGGTGGCCGGCTTCGGCCAGCGCGTGCGCGAATCGCCGGCGCTGCTGCGGCCCGCCGTGGGCGCGGCCATCCTGGCCAACCTGGCGTCGCTGAGCCTGTTCGTGCCGATCCTGCTGGCGGTGTCGCCGGGGCTGCTTGAGCAGCTGTGGCTCGAACTGGCCGCGGTGGCGATCGTCCTGGCGGGCGGCGGCCTGCTGGGGATGCGCGGCAACGATGCCGATTCGGTGCCGCCGCCCACGGCTGAAACCCGGATGTTCCAGTTCCGCCATGCGCTGGTGTTTGCGGTGGTGATCGCCGCGGTGCTGTTTCTTTCCGCCGCGCTCAACGCCTGGGTGGGTCCGCGCGGCGCGATGGCGGTGGCCGTGGTGGCGGCGCTGGGCGAACTGCATGCCGCGGTGGCCACGGTCGGCAACCTCTACAAGACCGGCGTGCTGTCGGCGGACGAGGCGCGCCTGGGCTTGATTGGCCTGCTGGTCGCCAGCGGCCTGGCCAAGACCGGCGTGGCCTGGGTCAGCGGGGGTCGCCCCTACGCGCTGGGGGTAGGCGCCGGCCTGGCGGCGTCGGTGCTGGCGGCTGCGGTTGTGCTGGTCCTCATTTGAAACCCGGAGGTTTCCCCATGCGCCAAGCCTGGTTGATCGTGCTGTTGCTGGCCGGCTGTTCGCCGGCTCCTGCGCCTGCTCCGGCGCCGGAGGTCGCGCCCGTACCCGAGGCCGCGCCCGAGGAGGACGCGGCGGTGGCCGCCGGCCTGGTGGCGCCCACGCCGGCCGAAGTCAGCGGCCCGCTGCCCGCGCGTCTTACTGGCCGCATCACTTACCCGTCCGAAGAACTGCCGGTGATGCGCGTGTGCGCCGTGGACAGCACCGATCCGGGCACGGCCGTCTGCTTTCGCACGGTCGCCGGCCAGGCGACCTACCTGCTGGATGTGCCGGCCGGCGCCTGGTGGCTGCTGGCCTGGCCGCAGGACACCGGCACCGAAGGCGATCCCGGCCTGCTGAGCGCGGCCAGCGCCTGCCTGGCCAGTGGCGCCACGGGCTGCGACGACCACGCGCTGCAGCTCGTGCAGGTGCAGGCTGGCGACGTGCGCGACGGGCTGGACATCAACGACTGGTACTACGACCGGGGCGAGTTCCCGCCGCCGATGCCGCCGCGTGATCCCGACGACGGCTCGCAGTGAGCCCCGGCCCCGCGCTCAGATGATGCGCAGGGTGATCGCCTTGAGCACGGCGCGGGTGCGGTCGCGCGTGCCCAGCTTGTCCAGGATGTCGGACACGTAGTTCTTCACGGTGCCCTCGGACAGGAACACGGCCTTGGCGATTTCGCGGTTGGAATAGCCGCCGGCCAGCAGCCGCAGGATCGACACTTCGCGCTCGCTGAAGGTGTCGGTGGGCGCGGTCTGGTCACGGTAGGCGTAGCGCGCACGCACCGGGTCGGTGGGCACCGGCGCGAGCAGGGTTTCGCCAGCGGCGACCCGGGTGATGGCTTCCAGCAGGTCTTCGGGCGACGCGTCCTTGAGCAGGAATCCCTGGGCGCCGGCTTCGGCCGCGCGCAGCGGCAGCGCGCCGTCGTCGAACGTGGTGAGCAGCACCACCGGGGTGGCGTCGCCGCGTTCGCGAAGCGCGCGCAACAGGCCGAAGCCGTCCAGGCCCGGCATGCGGATGTCGGACAGCACCACGTCCACCGGCGTGTCGGCCAACGCGTCCAGAAGGGCCTGGCCGTCGCCGGCCTCCACCGCCACCACCAGCGTGTCGAAGCCCGACAGCAGCGCCTTCAGGCCGCTGCGCACCAGGGCCTGGTCGTCGGCCAGCGCGAGCCGCAGCGGCGGTTTTCCCGACGCGCTCAAGCGGCCACCGGCAGCCAGGCCTGCAGGTGCACGCCGCCGGTTTCGGTGCGGCCGATGTCCAGGCCGCCGCCGATCGCCTCCAGCCGCTCGCGCATGCCGCTCAGGCCGTTGCCGGCGCGCACCGCGCCGCTGCCGCGGCCGTCGTCGCGGATGTCCAGCCGCAGCGCGTCGCCCTCCCGGCGCAGCACCACCCACAGCGTGTGTGCCTGGGAGTGCTTCACCGCATTGGTCAGGCCCTCCTGCACCGCGCGCAGCACCGCCTCGGCCTGGGCCACGGTAGCCACGCGCGCATCCTCGGCGATCTCCAGCTCCAGGTGCGGCCGCGGGAACGGCCGCGCCAGTGTGGTGATGGCGGCGGCGAGGTCCAGGCCGTCGTCCAGGCGCATTTGCTGCACCACGCCGCGGATGTCGGCCAGCAGTTCGTCGGCCAGGCGCGCGCACAGCGCCACGCGTTCGTCGCCGGTGAAGCGCGGGTCGCGCGCCAGCGCGGCCAGGTTGATCTTCAGCGCGGTGAGCTTGTGTCCGGCCACGTCGTGCAGTTCGCGCGACAGCCGCAGGCGCTCGGAATCGCGCGCGCTTTCTGCCAGCAGCGTGCGCGTGGCCAGCAGGTCGGCGTTGGTGGCGGCCAGCTCGTCGCGCGTGCGCTCGGCGTTGAAGGCGAACCAGGCGGTGAGCGCGGCGAAACCCTGGAAGCTCATGTGCATCAGCGTGGAGATCATCGGCGAGCGCAGCTGCCAGACCTCGCGGTAGACGAAGTACACGGCGACGTTCATCGCCACGATCAACAGCACCGACGTGCGCACGCTGAACACGCGCACCAGCTGCACCACGCACAGGATGAGCAGGATCGGCAGCGACGTGTAGCGCACCAGCATCATCAGCCCGAACGTCAGCGCCACCTGCGCCAGCACCATCGCCCGCGCGCCGGGTCCGGCCTGCCGGCCCGACGTCACGGCCATGAACAGCGCCAGGAACAGCAGGTGCAGCGAGGCCACGACGGCCAGCGGCACGCCCGTTTCGGCGGGGTCGTGCGAGAGCTGCATCTCGTAGCCGATGGCGCCCCAGGCCAGGTAGCCGGCGAAGTTGAGCGGGGACAGCAGGGTCTTGAGTCGTTCGTTCATGGCCGCAGCTTGGGCCGCGCCCGCGAAGCACTCAAGCCCGCCGCGCAAGAAAGTGACTTCCGGCACCGTGCGGCGATGACCGCCGGCACCTGATCGGCCGCCCCGGCATGGCAACACTGTGGCCACACCCGAGGACACCGCCATGACCCTGCACACCCTGAGTTACTTCGTCCACGTCGGCCTGGGCATCCTGGCCCTGACCACCTTCTGGACCTCGGGCCTGAGCCGCAAGGGCAGCCCGGTACACCGCGCCTCGGGCAAGCTCTACCTGCTGGCGATGACGGGCCTGCTGCTGGCCGCCGTGCCGCTGACGGCGACGCTGGGCGCGCGCAACCCGGTGGCGGGCGGCTTCCTGGCCTACCTGGTCGTGATCACCACCACGTCGGTGTGGACCAGCTGGCGCGCGGTGAAGGACAAGAAGGACTGGGCGCGCTTCACCGGGCCCGTGTATCGCGTGCTGATGGTGGCCAACCTGCTGAGCGGCCTGGCGATCGCCTACGTGGGCCTGTTCGTCACCAACCAGATGCAGGTCATCTTCGTGGCGTTCTCCAGCATCGGCATCATCGGCGCGGTGAACATGTGGCGCTTCTCGCGCCGCGAGCCCGCCGACGCGCGCTGGCCGCTGCGCCAGCACCTGGGCGCGATGCTGGGCAACGGTGTCGCCACCCACATCGCGTTCCTCACCATCGGCCTGCCCAAGGTGCTGCCGTTCCTGGCCGGCTCGAGCCTGCTCAACCTGTCCTGGCTGGCGCCGCTGGTGGTGGCCACGCTGGCCGGCATTTACCTCACCCGCAAATACCTGCCCAAGCGTCGTCCGGCGGTCGCGGCGGGGAGTCCCGTGGTGGGTTAGGCGTCGGCGCCTTCGGGCCAGCCTTCTCCGGTGCCGCGCTGGAACACGGTGTCGGTGCCCTGCACCGAGCCGGCCGGGAAGCTTTCCTGTGCGGCCAGGCGCTCGTAGATCGGGGTGAAGTCGGGCAGCGTTGCGTCCATCAGCTGTTCGTAGCTGTCGATGACGAAGTAGGTCTTCTGGAAGCTGTCGATGCGGTAGCGCGTGCGCATGATGCGCTCGAGGTCGAAGCCGATGCGGTTGGGCGAGGCCGATTCGAGGCAGTGGATCGATTCGCCCTTGGATGACACGATGCCGCTGCCGTAGATGCGCAGGCCGTCGGGCTGGCGGATCAGGCCGAACTCCACCGTGTACCAGTACAGGCGCGTGAGGTTCACCAGCGCTTCCGGGCCGATGGCATGGGCCTTGACGCCACCGCGGCCGTAGGCGGCCATGTAGTCGGCGAACACCGGGTTCATCAGCAGCGGCACGTGGCCGAACAGGTCGTGGAACAGGTCGGGTTCGGCCAGGTAGTCGAGCTGTTCGCGCTTGCGGATCCACCACGTCACCGGGAAGCGGCGGTTGGCGAGGTGTTCGAAGAAAGTGAGTTCGGGCAGCAGGCCCTCGACGCCGATCAGTTCCCAGCCGGTGGCCTGTTTGAGCACGGGGTTGAGGTCGGTAAACCGGGGGATTTGGTCGGGCGTCATGCCCATCGCCTGTTGCTGGTGCAGGAACTCGTCGCTGGCCCGGCCCACCAGGATCTGCCGCTGGCGTTCAAACAGCGTGGCCCAGACGGCGTGGTCCTCGGGGGTGTAGCTGTCCCAGGGCTGGTCCACCACGTCGGTGGTGTAGACCGGCACGTAGCCTTTGTCGGTCATCTGGTGTTCGACGCGCTTGGGCTGGTTCATCGGGACGGCCTCTTGGTCAGGCATCAGTCTAGCGGCGGGGACGCGCAAGGAGTTTGCGTTGTTGTGCAGTTTGGGGCTTGGGGCGCAACATAATTGCGTGAAAAAACGCAACGGAGCCGTGAATGGACGCCAATCGCCTGGACCGCACCGATCTATCCCTGCTTGCCATCCTGCAGCGGGAGGGCCGCATCAGCAACGCCGAGCTGGCCGAACGGGTCAGCCTGTCGGCTTCGGCCTGCCTGCGCCGCGTGCAGCGCCTTGAACAGCAGGGCGTGCTGGCCGGCTATGCCGCGCTGATCGATCCTGCCCGGGTTGGCCTGGGCCTGCAGGCGTTCGTGCGCGTGCAGCTGGCGCGCCACGACACCGACGCCATCGCCGAATTCACCGAACGGGTGGCGGCCTGGGACGAAGTGGTTGCCTGCCACGCCCTCACCGGCGACATGGACTACCTGTTGCACGTGGCGGTGCAGGACCTCGCGCACTTCTCTCGCTTCCTGCTCGACCACCTGCTCAACGCCACCGGCGTCGCCGACGTCAACTCCAGCTTCGTCCTGCGCACCGTCAAGCAATCCCGCGCCCTCCCCCTCCGCCACCTGGCGGGCTAGAACCTGGCCCCGTTCTAGCGGGTGAGTTTTTCGACCAGGTGGCGGACGCGGGGGGCGAGCACGAGGATCAGCGGGAAGGCGATGGGCCAGGCCACCGCGAAGCCCTTGCCCCAGGCCATGAAATAGCCGGCGCCCACGCCGCGGTTAACCGCGGTGATGATGCCTGACATGATGGCCGCCATCTGCAGCGACATCAGGAAGGCGAACAGCACGCCCGCGTGCCGCGGCGGGACGCGCAGCCTCACGGCGCCGCTTCGCCGAACTTGGTGCCGAAGAAGTCGCCTTCCTTCCACGCCGGGCGGCCCTGGGGGGTGGCCACCCCG